>DAIQNO010000175.1:0-1178 GCA_036788355.1 Opitutales bacterium
AGCCCTGGGAGCGTCACACGGCGATGGAGCAGGCGAAGCGCGACTTTTACGAGTACCACGCTTGCATGATGGAGCCCTGGGACGGCCCAGCTTCGATCACCTTTTCCGACGGCCAGCAGATTGGGGCCGTCCTTGACCGTAACGGACTCCGGCCGAGCCGGTATTACGTCACCCATGACGACCTGGTCATCATGGCCTCCGAGGTGGGCGTCGTGGGCAACCTGCCTCCCGAGACCGTCATCCAAAAAGGGCGCCTCCAGCCGGGCCGGATGTTCCTGGTGGACATGAAAGAGGGCCGCATCGTGCCCGACGCCGAGCTCAAGGCGCGGGTTTACGGTAAAAACCCCTACGGCGAGTGGCTGTCCCAAAATCGGTTGATGATCGATAAGCTGGCCGCTGCTGAATCGGAGCCGATGCAGCCTAAGCGTCTCCTCGCCCGGCAACAGGCTTTCGGTTACACCTACGAGGACCTGCGCTTTATCCTCGGCCCGACCGCTGAAAAGGCCGTGCAGCCCATCGGCTCGATGGGTAACGATACCCCCTTGGCGGTGCTCTCCAACCGGCCCAAGCCGCTCTACCAATATTTTAAGCAGATTTTCGCACAGGTCACCAACCCGCCGCTCGACGCCATCCGGGAGGAACTGGTTACCTCGACCATCACCTTCCTTGGCGCGGAGAGCAACCTGCTGCAGCCTGGGCCTCAAAATTGCCGTCGGATTCGACTGGAGTCCCCGCTGATCGACAACGTGCAACTAGCCAAACTGCGTCACATCGACCAGCCCGGCTTCAAGTCCGCAACGCTGGAGATGCTCTTCGATGTCAATGGAGAGGAGGGCGATGCTTGGAAAGGCCTCCGAAATGCTCTAAAGAAGCTCTTCTCGGATGCCGAGGCCCAGATTAAGGCAGGGGTCAGCCTGCTCATTCTGTCCGATCGTAACCTCAGCGCCGGGCGAGCGGCAATTCCCGCGCTGCTGGCGATGGGCGGTCTGCACCACTACCTGGTCAAGGCCGGCCTGCGGACGCGGGCATCCATTATCCTGGAAACCGGCGAGGCGCGGGAGGTGCATCATTTCTCGGTGCTGCTGGGCTACGGAGCCGACGCCATCAATCCTTACCTCACTTTTGAGGTGCTGGCCCAGATGATCGACGACAAGATGCTCGATCTGTCCCTCGAGAAG
>DAIQNO010000175.1:1188-5578 GCA_036788355.1 Opitutales bacterium
GGCCCGCGAGGTCCACCATTTCTCCACCCTCATCGGCTACGGTGCGGATGTGATCAATCCCTACATGGCGTTCGAGTCCATCCACCAGATGATCCAGGATGACATGCTGGACACCCCGTTCGACAAGGCGGTCTACAACTTCCTCAAGGGCTCGATCAAGGGCGTGGTCAAGACCATGGCCAAGATGGGGATCTCCACCGTCGCTTCGTACCGCGGGGCGCAGATTTTTGAGTGTATCGGCATCAACCACAAGGTCGTCTCGGAGTTCTTCTGCGGAACGAGCAGCCGGATCGAGGGCGTCGGCCTGTCGGAAATCGCCGAGGAGGCACTCCGCCACCATCGTAAGGCCTTTCCCCCTCGGGAAGCTTCCACCGTGGCCCATGACGCCCTCGACGCCGGCGGGATGTATCAGTGGCGGAAAGACGGGGAATACCACCTCTTTAACCCGCAGACCATCCACCTTCTGCAGCGGGCTACCCGCCTGGCGGACAGCCAAGCTGGTTTCAAGGTCTTCCAGCAATACAGCCGGTTGATCGACGACCAGTCCAAGAACCTCGCCACCTTGCGCGGCCTGATGCGGTTCAAGAAGCACCGGGAATCCGTGCCCCTCGATGAGGTCGAGCCCGTTGAGGCCATCATGAAGCGCTTCAAGTCGGGTGCCATGTCGCTCGGTTCCATTTCCCCCGAGGCTCACGAGACGCTGGCCATCGCCATGAACCGCATCGGCGGAAAGTCTAACACCGGTGAGGGTGGGGAAGACCCCGCACGCTTTATTCCGCTGCCCAACGGTGACAGTAAGCGCTCCGCCATTAAGCAGGTAGCCAGCGGTCGTTTCGGCGTCACCAGTGAGTATCTTGTCAACGCAGACGAGCTCCAGATCAAGATTTCCCAAGGTGCCAAGCCTGGGGAAGGTGGCGAGCTGCCGGGTGCCAAGGTCTATCCGTCGATCGCCAAAGTCCGGCACTCCACGCCGGGCGTCGGCCTGGTGTCACCGCCGCCGCACCACGACATCTATTCCATCGAGGACTTGGCCGAGCTGATCCACGACCTGAAAAACGCCAACACCAAGGCGCGGGTCAACGTCAAGCTGGTCGCCGAAGTGGGCGTCGGCACCATCGCTGCCGGGGTTGCCAAGGCCCACGCCGACGTGATCCTGATTTCCGGCCACGATGGCGGCACGGGTGCCTCGCCGTTGTCCTCAATCTACAACGCAGGAGCGCCTTGGGAGCTGGGTCTTGCGGAAACTAACCAGATTCTGCTCCTCAACAACCTCCGCAGCCGGGTCGTTCTGGAGACCGACGGCCAGCTCAAGACGGGCCGCGATGTGGCCATCGCGTGCCTCCTTGGGGCCGAAGAGTTCGGCTTCGCTACGGCACCTCTGGTGACCTTGGGCTGCCTCATGATGCGGGTCTGCCAAAAGAACACCTGCCCGGTCGGCGTGGCCACCCAAGATCCCCGCCTACGCGAGAAGTTTGCTGGAAAACCAGAACACGTCGTCGCGTTTATGAAGTTTATCGCCACGGAGCTGCGGCAGATCATGGCCGATTTGGGCTTCCGGACGATCAACGAGATGGTCGGCCAGGTGCGTTACCTGGAGACCACCGAGGCCATTGAGCACTGGAAGGCCAAGGGCATCGACCTCAGCGCGGTCTTCCACCAGCCCGATGTCGATGAAAGTATCGGACGCTACTGCCAGCAGGCCCAGGATCACGGCATCGACAACGCCCTCGACACCACCCATCTGCTGAGCCTCTGCCGCCCCGCCCTCGAGCGCGGGGAACCCGTCCGGCTGAGTCTGCCGATCGAAAACGTCAACCGCGTTGTCGGAACGATTACGGGCTCGGAGTTGACCCGGCGCTGGGGATCTAAGGGCCTGCCAGAGGATACCGTGCATCTGCGCTTCCAGGGCAGTGCAGGGCAGTCTTTCGGTGCCTTCTGCCCGCCAGGGATGACCTTGGAGCTGGAAGGGGACGCCAACGACTACGTCGGGAAGGGCCTCTCCGGTGCCAAAATCATCATCTATCCGCCGAAACAGGCTCCGTTCAAGGCCCACGAGCAGATCCTGCTGGGCAACGTCGCCTT
This sequence comes from Opitutales bacterium, assembly GCA_036788355.1. Classification (GTDB taxonomy): domain Bacteria; phylum Verrucomicrobiota; class Verrucomicrobiia; order Opitutales; family Cerasicoccaceae; genus DAIQNO01. The sequence continues at coordinate 3,271 of DAIQNO010000175.1, forward strand.
TTACGGTGCGACCACGGGTGAAGCCTACCTCAGCGGCATCGCCGGTGAGCGGTTTATGGTGCGAAATTCGGGGGTCAAGGCTGTCGTAGAAGGTGTCGGCGATCACGGTTGTGAATACATGACTGGCGGCATCGCGCTGATCCTCGGCGGTACCGGTCGCAATTTCGCGGCCGGGATGTCCGGCGGCATTGCCTACGTTTACGACCTCGCGGGCGACTTCGAGACCCGTCTCAACACCGAAATGGTCAACCGTTACCGGCTGATCGAGTGCGAGGACTCCGAAATCAACGAAGTCAAGGCGATGATCGAGCGGCACGTCCGCTACACGGGCAGCGAGCGCGGTGAGGACATCCTTGCCCATTGGAGCGAGGCCGTTACCCGCTTCGTCAAGATACTTCCGACCGACTACGAGCGGATGTTGAAAGCTTTCAAAAAAGTCGAAGCTGAGGGTCTCACCGGCGACGAAGCGGCGATGGCGGCTTTCAACGAGAACCTCCGCGACCTCGCCCGCGTCTCCGGCAACTAGCTTGGCGCGGTAAAGTAGCAATAATTGGCGAAAGCAGTGGCGTTTTGCGCTTCATTGTCCATGGGTAGGTCTGAGTCTGGCCTACCCGTGGCGGCGGCAACGCTCGGAACAATAGCGGACTTCTTCCCAGCACCGCGCCCATTTCTTCCGCCAGGCGAAGGGGCGACCGCAGACTGGGCAGATTTTCTGGGGCAGGTCGCCCTTTTTACGCATTTTTTGACTCATCAGAAGTCAGGACGGCGCGGTGAGGTTGGGCTGGGGCTTCTGATTTCGAGGCGATCCGGTCTTGGTTGTCTTTTCTGAGCCATGGAGCGTCTCTGCTGCTCCCAGTCCATGGCCAGCAGCCGGACAAGGGCCCAGAGGTGGCCTACGGCAAAAGAGGCTAAAGCCATGCCGAGGAACCAGAACGCCGCCGGGGTGCCCTCGGCAGTCACCAGGATGAACGCCAGGGGCACCTGGATTGCCGCGAAGAGGGAATGACTTAGTTTCCCCGGCTTTCGCCGGAAAGCTTGCTGCCCCGAGTCGTAGGTCGCTCCCACGATCGACAGCCTGCCACGATTCGGCAGCCGTGTCCACCGTGCAAGGGTGGATCTAGGGGGGTATGGGTGACTAAATGAAGATTGTCAGGAAAAATTGCTTGCCATCTACAGGTTTTCTGCACTATCTTTTGGGTAAATCAAGAAGACGTTTATGAGCTGGCAATACTCACGTGACCCCTATGCTGACCGCCAAACTTCTGGTGGTCGGCTGGTGTCGACCATCACCTCCGTTTTTGGCGTGGCCTTTACGGTCGCCACGGCGATGGTTCTGTGGCAATCTATCGGATTGGGCGGTAGGAGTTTCGACGCGCCGTCCCCCGCCACCATCCCGTTGATGGCGGCGGCTCCGTCGGCTTCTTCGGCTACGGAAATCCGCCAACAGGGGTCAGGTGCGGCCTCTTTGAGTGGAGCGGTTCCGGCAACGGTTTCCTATGACGAGCGGGTGAAGGCGCACCTCAGTGGTCTGGAGTTCGGGGGAATCATCGAGCAGGGCAACCAGCTCGTGCTGATTCTTGGGCGTCGGAGCTACGCTGTGGGTGACCAGCTTCCGGGAGGATTGGGGCTTACTTTCGTCGGAGGCGCTCCCAACAGCCCCGCAGCCCTCGTCGAAGACAGAACTGGAAATCGCTTTCAGATTGGCGGTTGAGGGCGGGTGGAAGCCGCTACAGGGGCAGAAGATCTGCGAGTTGCGACTTCAGTGACACGAGAATGGCGGGAGGAATCACGCCCATTGGAACGTCGTAAAACTCTCCGGTTTTGGTGTGACGATACCGGACGGTGCTTTCTCCGACGCGATCCACCTCCTTCAGGAGGCGTTGCCGCTCCAAGAGTAAAGCCAGCACCTGCTGAAGGGCGTCCCTCACCTCGCTGAACTGAGAAGCGTTCTGAGGCCCGGGCTCGGTGACCGTGTCAGTGATCTGACCCGGAGGCAGCGCCGGCCCGGAAAAGAGCGATCGAAAGAGTTCCTCGTGGTTGGCCAGCGCGTCGCGCCGGGCCGCCCGCGCTTCATCCTGGCGAGACGGAATGACGCGACTCCAACGTCCCAGAATCACCCCCTCGGGTCGGAAGGTCTCTTCATGGGCGGCCCGGACATCGGCCCGGGTAAGGTCTCCAGAGGCACCTTGAATGAGAAAACAGGCCACCCGGTCTCCCTCGATGAGGGTTTCCCCGGAAACGGTGCAGCGGCGCTGGGGCGGTTGCAGTTGCCAGTCGGTCATCAGCAGGGGCCACCAGAGCAGGATGA
>DAIQNO010000176.1:0-5549 GCA_036788355.1 Opitutales bacterium
CGGCAGTGGCCCTGGGGCTACCAGTCCGGGATGGCGGCGAGGGCGTTGGCGAGGTAACGACTCAAGAAAACAGGTCTTGGAGCCACCTGACAAAATCCGCTGCCGCTGGCCCCTGCGGGGAAAGATAACGGGCTGTGAGGGCTTGGCCAAGCGGTTTACCGGGCTCCTCCTGCCAAGCCAGCCAGGTGTGAATTCGAGCCTTGGAAAGCCTCGGCTCCGGAAACTTTCTTGGCCGTGGCAGCTCATCAATCACTCGGTTTAGGTATTCTTTCAAAACGGCGTCATCCTCGGGAATGAGATTTCGCAAAAAGTCCTCGAGGTTGCCTGAAATCTGGTTATCGGGCATCAGCCACACCCCAACTCTCGGCAAAATCGTGCCAGAAGGAGCCTCAAGAATTAAGCCACTTTTCGACGGCTGACGGTCGTTGAAAGAATAGTTGGCTGCGTCGAGAAATGCTACCATCTCTCGCCAACGACCGGCCAGATCTGCGTCTGCGTCCAACAAAATACCCAGAGCAGTTATTTCGGACTGCTTAAGGCGGATAGGTATGGACTTGAGCAGGTTTTCTACGCCTTTAGAATCAACAATTTCATCAATCGCAGGAATTTTGTAGGCACCGCAAAGTGCCTTCACTACGTGCAGATCGTCGTTACCCTCGACCAACAACACTGCCTTCTTCATGGTCAACGAACTTCGATGTTATCGCGGGAAACGATCTGTAATTCCTCCTGAGAGAACCGGGTCGAGTGGAGGGTTCCACCTTTCTCGGTTAGTCGAAACAAAACCCCTTCCTCCGGCGAAGATGCGGCCGCATTCTGGAAAGCCTGGATAGTGTCCCAGCTATGTGTGGTCGCAAAAACCTGCACGTTAAGTCGCGTTGCCACCTGGAAAATTGCCTGCCACAGCTCCCTTTGCACGGAATAGTGGATTCCTGTCTCAATTTCATCGACCAATACGTAGCCATCCCTCGCAGCAGCTAAGGAAATCAGGATTCCTAACCATCGATTAAGCCCATCACCAAAACTCCTCAATGGCACTGGAAACGCATGTTGACGACTTTTCACGATGGCCTTACGTCCAGCACTGTTGCCACGGAACATCGCACCATCATCTCCGACCCAAGTTATTCTCTCGATGTCAGTGCAGACAACTTTCAGTGCATTAAGAACGACCGGTTCGCTGTCTGTGAGGGCGATATCATCCCACATTGCAGCAAGTTTACCGGTCGGTCGTGAAGAATACGGGTCGACGAAGATACAGGGCACCAGGGGTTTTCGACCGTCAAGAAATCGGACACCTCGGCGCAATTCTGAAAGGTCGAGCCTTCGCTCTCCGGAGCTGCTCGATACTATTAAACTGTAGGCACTCACTGAGTCATCAAAGCGAGATTCAGAAGGGTCATTCTCGACAGCAGACAAGAGGTCTAATGACTGCTGGCTCGGCGCAGGCTCTAGCTTCAGTTCAACGACGGAATACATTTCCTTGTCGCTAATCTCTCCAGCGATGCGGATCACCGCCTGGCATTGACTGACTTCCGGGAAGCCCCGAAATAAATAGGTCGGTTTGAAACTCGCCGAAGTATCCGATCGGAGGAGCCCTGCTTCTTCGCGATACTCCATTATTTTTAGCAGTTCTACCAGACCACCATCAGTTGCCAAAATCCTGATTGCTTCCAACAGAGACGACTTTCCGACATTATTTTTCCCGGTTATCAGGTTTACCCGACCAAAGCCGCCAATCGTCAACTTGGAGATCGCGCGGTAGTTATCGACTTCAAGCGTTTTTAATAAGCCTCGCACGATGCCAGAGAGTCACGGGACTTTGGGTGGTGCAATGTTAATGTGAGGTCGGCACTGATCCCATCTGGTGGGGGGTTAAGGCACCGGCAGTGGCCCTGGGGCTACCAGTCCGGGATGGCGGCGAGGGCGTTGGCGAGGTCATGGGCGAGGCGGGCTTCGGTGAAGAAGGCCGAGAGGTGGCGGTCGAAGGACACGGAATCACCGTTGAGGGCGGCCTGGTAGGTCAGGCCCAGTTCGAGAAAGGCGTTGCGGTAGATGGGGTTGGCGGCGAGGGCCTCCAGTTTGACGAGGCGCAAGCGCTGGCGGAGAGCGGCTTCGACGGTGGGCTCCCGCCGGAATTGCCAAAATTGCGATCCTAGCAGCCGCTGCTCGCCGCCTTCGGGCAGTTCGACGACGATGGTGGCGAGTCGGCGGAGCAGGTTGGCCGAGTCGGTCACGGTTTTGACCGGAGGCTGGCGTCCGAAGACTTGGCTGGTGAAGGCGGCCGCGTAGGCCTGCTCAAAAGCGGCGGGCTGCAGCGGCCAGCGGCTGGAACCGGAAGTGCTGTCGGAGAGAACGGCAGCTCTGGCGGCGGGATCGGTGGACTCCTCGGCTCGGGCTCGGGCCACTTCTGGCGGCTGCCCCTCTAACAGAGCGGCCCAGAGCCGGGGAACCTGCCCAGGGCGGGGCAGTGAGCGCTGCAAGGTTTCTACCACCCAGAAGGCCTGGAGGCGGGTTTCGGCGAGGCCTTCGGGAAACGGATCGGTGGCGTTGATGACCTTGCGAACTGGCCAAGGCCCGGTCTGGCGGGCCTGCTCTGCGGCAGCGTCGAGCGTGGCGGGCATCAGGTAGTGAAAGACGCCTGCCCCGGCAGCCAGCTCCACCCAGATGGGCGGCGGTGGGCTGCCGAGGAGGATCGCCCTTTGGCGCAGCCAACCGCTGGCCAGGGCTTGGCAGACCTCGGCCAGTTGAGTCTGATCGTTCCAGGCGATCTGCACCCGCAGGCGTGCTGTCGCGAAACGCTCCACGGCAAAGCTCGGGTCAGGGGCGTCACCTCCGGGCACTGGCACCAGCTCGACGAGCACGGGATTGGAGGGACGCCGGTCGCGGAGGCTGCGTTGGATCCATTGCTCGGCCGCCGCCGCAATTTCCGAAACCGACCCCACCGAGCCCCCCATCTCCCCATAGACGCGAAAAAACCGGTCGGGGGAATCGCGCTCGATCAAGCTGGCGGTGGCTACCGAGCTAACCAGACCGAAGCAGAGCAGGGCAGCACTCTGCATCCACAGGCGGAGTCTAGATCCAGCAACCATGGCGCAGGGTGGCCCCTCAAGAAAGTGGTGGCTGCTGAGGTTGCCCCAGCTTAGGGGCGGAGGTTGACGGCAATCTCATCTTGCGCCAGGCTGATAGATTCCACCGCAGGCCACGCTTCGAAGTAACCCCGCAGCGGCTCGCGACCGCGATAAAGGTTGACCAGCGCACCCTCCAGAAGGCCACTGACAGGTGCCGGGACTCGCGCCGTGCCGAGCACACTCTCAGCGGGCACGAAGACGCTTTTTCCGTCGCGAAGTTCAAAACGCCCCACGGTCTCGTAGGTCAGTTCCTGCTTAAATCCGCCGACCGAGAGGGACAGCGTGATGGCAATCTGTATCTGATCGCCGACGATTCGAAAGTTCGGCGTAGCGGGGGTCACGACCAAGCCGATCGCGCCAGTATCGGGCAGCGGTGGGGTCGATAGCTCCACGAGGGCCCAGGAGTTTAGCTCGACTTCGTCGAAGGTGTAGGTTCCGGGCTGTCGGTCGGCGATCAACCGTGACTTGGCGCGAAAACTCGACCCACGCCCCCCGGTCCGACCGAGGATCAGGTAGTTGGCTTTGCGGTCAAGCAGCCCATCGACCGGCATTTCTTTCACGACGGTCGGCTGCTGCACGGCGAGGCTTCCTACGCCCAAGCCGAGACCCAAAAAGACCGCGAAAATAGACGCGAAGACCATCCCTGGCAGCGACGGGGGCTTTTCTTGGCGGATGGACATCGGCGTTGCAGGGGTGGAGGGGAGTTAACGGGTCTCAATGAGCGCGGTGCGCGGCGGCAAAAGTGGTCGATTTCCAGGCAGCCGGGTCAGTTATTGCCAGGAGCGCCGCAGGTGCCGGGCTGCGCCGCTCCGCAAGCACAGGGGCCGCCCGCCGCAGGGGCCTTGGACGCACCGTCACCGGTCGAAGTCGCACTTTCGGAAGCCGGGGGTGCCGCCCGCTTGTAGTCCGTTTCGTAAAAACCGGTTCCCTTGAAAATGATCCCGGCACCAGCGGTGATCTTCCGCGTCACGGGGGCTGGCACCGCGCACTCCGGGCACTGCGTGAGAGGGTCATCGCGCATCGACTGAAAAACCTCCAGGTCGCGCGCGCAGGTTTTACAATGATAGACGTAGGTGGGCATAAAGAATTCCTACACTCGGCACCGCTCTTCGTCAAGGGGCAATCCCGGTGCCAGCAACCGCCAAAGTCCACAACCCGGCCCTACAGCGATCGGAGGGATCCTTCACTTTCCAGCCAAGAAACGGCCCAGAGGGGTAATGCGGTGGATTTTTGTCGCGATAAAGGGCCTCCAGTGACGGTTGGGCTAAATGGGATGGAAGTTGCCGTTCCGTGGGGGGGCAACGGCGGGGGGGCTTGACGTCGGTGCCGCGTCGGTTTTCCCTCTGGGCGATGGATGGGCTGGATTGGGCACGTGAAGCATGGACGACCGGTTTGGCCTGGGTCGCCGCTGCTCCCCTGGTGGTCCTGATTGCGGCGATGGTTCTAGGGCCGCTGGTTGGGGCACCGGTCTCGCCTTTTTGGCTGTTGATTGGGCTGCGGCTTGGGCCGGCTTGGGGGACGCTCGCGGGGATGCTCGGGCTTTCGGCGACTATCAGCCTCAGCCACCTGATCGGCCACAGCGTGCTCCGGCCTTGGCTGATCGGAATGATCGGCCGCCGCTGGCCGACCGCCCTGCAGCGGCTGGAGAGTCTAGGGCGGGGCTGGGGCCTGTTGTGGGTCTGTCGCTGCACTCCCCTGCCCTTCGCCGTGCAAAACTACACGCTGGCGATCGCCGAGGTGCCGCTGAGCCGAAATCTGGCGGTTTCGGTGCCCGTCCTCAGCCTGCACCTGCTCGCCTTTATCTGGCTGGGCGATGCCCTGGCCACGGGTGCCCTTGGGCCGTGGGTGGCGGGCCTCGGCCTGCTGGTGCTCGCCATGCTCGTCGGGCGGCAATTGCGGCAGCGGATTTTGAAGCAGGACGCCCTCGAAAGCGGGATTTCCTCGTCAGACCTCGCCACAGAATACCCCGCTCCAGAGGGCGGCTCGTCGGCAGGCCCTACGCCCGCAGAGCCTTTTTCGGCTGACGACGGTGACACTCTGGGGCCAGCCGCGCCCCCTGAGGCCACCGTCCGCGCCGAGCCGCACCAGCACTCCGTCGGCGGCAGGCCCCTTTAGAAGCATGCACGCGCTGGATTTAGAGGGCCTTCCGCCGCCATTGGTCGCGCAGATCGAAGAGCGCCGAGGCCGTCTAAGGGGCTGGTTAGAAGGGTGGTGGCCGCACGATGCCCCGGTGACCTTGGAGCTAGGCTGCGGGCACGGCCACTACCTCACGGCCTACGCCGAACGCGACCCTAGCCAGTGGTGCCTCGGGCTAGACATCGTGAGCAAGCGGATTCAGATGGCCCGCGCCAAGGCCGCCAAGCGAGGCCTGGAGCGCCTCGTGTTTTGCAAGGCCGAAGTTGGGGAATGCCTCAGCCT
>DAIQNO010000177.1:0-5544 GCA_036788355.1 Opitutales bacterium
CCCGGGCCTTGGCCAGCCGAGCCCGCGTCTGCGCCGGGGAGAGCCGCAACGCCGCGTAGTCGCGGTTGGGCGGGCGCTGCCAAACTTCAAGGATACCGTCCAACCGGCCATCCGCACGGATCGAACCGGACCGCAGCGCTGCCAGGGGAATCCCCTCCTGTTCTCGCAGCACCACCTCCGACGCCAACGGCCCAGAAACCGCCCCCGCAGGCCGAAAATCCGCCTCGCGGCCTTCAATAATCCCCGAAGCCACCAAGTCCAGCTCGTGCACCGACGCCGGACTTAACACCACCGAGGGCCACCCTGTCGAGGACGCCAGCCGCTCCGATAACTCGGCAGCACTTAACCCCTCGAACCGGGCACTGCCGGAATACGCTGACCAATCAACCTGCATGAAGCCCTGAGATCATCCTGCGTAACTGCTCGACCACAAGAAAGAAGAGTCGCCTTTCTCCGTCACCATTTCTCCGGGTGCGGGGCAGCCCGCGCTGCCCCTGGGGCCCGGTCGGACTAGAAGCCCAGGCTCGCCAGGGCCTGGTCGCTGATGGTGCGGTTCACCGGAAAATATCCATTATCCAAGACCACCCGCTGACCCTGCGGAGAATACACGAAGCGCAAAAACTCCCGATGCAAGTGATTCACGGGCGCGTTAGGATTGTGGGCAATCGCCAGGAAGAGGAAACGACCCAACGGATAGCTCCCGTTCAGCGCATTGTCCCCCGTGGCCGCAATAAAATTAGCCCCTGATTCCGACAAGGGAACGGTCTCCACGCTATCGATCTTATACCCGATACCCGAAAACCCGATGCCGAAACGGTCCCGTGAAACCGACTCCACCACCTGCTCCGACGACGGCAACTCGACGTTACTATCGCGAAACGTCCCCTTTTTCAACACAACATCATTGAAGAAAGCATAGGTGCCCGAAGCCCGGTTGCGGCTATAAACCCGGATCGGCTGATTCGCAAACTCACCCGTCAAACCAAGGTCTCCCCAAGTCGTGATCGAGTCCGGGTGCTGCCGGTTGCGCGTGCTGGAGAAAATCGCATCGACTTCCGCCAAAGTCAGGCCCCGCCGGGCGATCGGGTTCGACGGATGAACATAAACCGCCAGAGCGTCCAGGGCCACCGGCAACTCCGTCGGCTCAAAACCGAAACGCTGCACGAAGGCTTCACGCTCCGGCTCCAGCACGCGGCGGCTCATCGGGCCAAAATCGGCTCCGCTGATCAGCGCCGGGATCGCCGTCGAGGTTCCCTGGCCATTGTGCTCCACCCGCAAGCGGTTATGGTATTGAGCAAAATTATTCTCCCAAGCGGCCATCAAAACGTCCATCGTGTCTGAGCCCGTTGAGCGCAACCGCTGGTTGGATAGCACCACCTCCGGTCGGTAGGTGCGCAACCCCGCGAGCTGGGCCGCTACCGCCGGGCTAACCCCATCCACCGCCGCACCCGGAATCGTCGCCACCACCGACGACCCAACCGCCACGGGCGACGGAGCCACGGGTGCCGAAGAAACCGGAGCAGGAGCCACCGGCGACGGAGCCACCGGCGTGGCGGCCATCGAGGTCGGGGAACTCGCGCGCGGAGCTTCAGCCGATGGCGTAACCGGGGCGGGCAACCCCAGCACCCGGTTCCGGCGACGCTCACCCTCCAAAGGCGAAATCAGCCCCGCCGAAACCATCTCGTCGATCTGACGCAACTCGCGATTGGTCGCCTCGCGGCGAGCGGCCTCTTCCGAGGCTGCCGAACCCGTCACCGTGGTCTCCCGGGTCGCCGACCCGCTCCGTTGATCCTGAGTGCAACCAAGCAACCCAAAACCGAGAGCTGTGACCAAGGCAAAACGAGCACTGAAGCCGCCGAGCGAGGATAATTTTAGCGTATTCATAAAATCTACGGGTGAGCGTGAATGGAAGAGGATTAAAAAACCGAGACTGTAACCTGCCGAGCCGAAAGTTCCTCTGAAAGGTACAAAAATGACCGTCCCGTTAATCAAAGTTGTGGATCTCGCGCAAGACCCGGAAACCGATCGCTCGGTTGGCAATCACCGGATTTTCCCGCAGCCGGGAGGTGAGCCGAGCTTGCTCAAAATCGTCAAAAAACGAGCCCCCGCGCATCACCTTCGTGGCAAGGTAAACCGGGCCTACCTCCGCTTCCGAAAGACCTTGAGGATTGACCACCTCGCCTGTCGGGTAAGGGCCATACCAGGAAGCCGTCCATTCTGTCACGTTCCCGTGAACGTCGAAGAGACCCCACGCGTTCGGCGCGCCGGAAGTGCCCACCGGCCTCGGAACGGTCGTGTCGCGGGTCGGATTAAAGATGTTGGCCTCGCGAAAGCTCAAAGTGCCAACCCCGGTCGCAAAAGGGGTGCTACTGGTCGCCCGCGCCGCCCGTTCCCATTCCACCTCGGTGGGCAGCCGATAGACCCGCCCGGTAAGCACCGAAAGCCGCTGGCAGAAGTCCACCGCATCCTGCCAAGTCACGGAATGCGCCGGAAGGTTCGGCCCGATAAAGCCTGGCTCCTCCCTCGGCATGGTGATCGGGCGCTGCATCACGGCCTGCCACTGGGCCTGGGTTACCTCATGCACACCGATAAAATACCCGTCCGTCAGTCTTGCCGTGAAAGGGGTTTCGTCGGGCTTAGCAAAACTATCCAGGTCTGTCGTGGCACCCATCGTGAAGGTGCCAGGGGGAATGTAGGCCAGCACTAAGCCCTCCAGGTCACTGACCGTCTGACCCGGCGTAAAACCGTTACGGAAAAGATAATCCCGAGCTGACGCATCCGATGGATCCGCCAGCAACACCCGGCGATACACGGCCAACGCCGTCGGCCCATCCCCCTGATCCACCGCTTCCTTGGCCAAGCCGGTTAGCCGAGCCAACGTCTCTTCGCGCACCGCCCGTAGCTGAGCGCCTGAAAGAGCCAAAGCCGAGGCGGCCGCCGCAAAATCACCCTGATCCGCTGCCCGAGTCGAGGCCAACCGCGCATCCCGCAGCACCGGAATGGACTCCGGATGCCGCCGAAAAAGGGCCGCCAGCGAAACTTCCTCCAATGAATCCTGAAACGCCGCCTGCGCTGAGGCTACCAGAGCACGTCCGAAAAGGTCTCGCGCACCGATCCAGCGACCCGCAGCCACCTCCCAATCCGCGGCCGACATCGCCGACTCAGCCGAACGCTGGAGCGCTACCGCATCCACTAAAGCATCGGCACCCGCCGCCTGCCGCCGTTCCTGCGCAAGAGACGCGAGGGCCAGGGCCTGCTGCCGGGCTTCCCGCGCCGCCGCCTCCCAATCCTTAGGTACCTCCGCCGGGCGTGCCTCGGTGACCGCTTCCCCGGTGCTCACCGGTGGCCGTGCGGTCTCGTTGCTACCGGCACCCGGTCGCACCACCACCGCCAAAATAACCACCAACAACACCAGGGCCGCCGCCACCCCGACGATCAAAGCCACCGGCGACTTGGAGGGCTCCTTCGCCGGCACCGCCAAACCGCCCGTCGCCGAACGCAACGGCACCGCGCCGGTCACCATCGGCGTCGGAGCGGAAGTGCTCCCAGAATCGCTGATCCGCAGCAACATCGTCTCCCCCTTGCGGGACGGCACCGGCGCGGGGGCGACTTGCTCGGCTACCTTGACCGGCGAAAGCGTCCCTTTCTCACAGATCGCCCGAAACTGTTGCTCAAACTCCGACAAATTGGCCTCGTGGTTCAGCAAAACTGCATACTGCGTTGACCCCTCACGCCGCAGGTAGAGCACCATCGCATTGAAGCGCAGCAAGCTGGCCTCCGCCTCCGGGTAATACGTGTCGATCGCGTGAAAGTAGTTGAGCACCCAGGTGGACAACTCATTGGCCTTGATCGATTCCGACAACGGACCCTTGTGCTGCGTCAACGGGCGCCCATTCTTATCCAACGCAAAATAGGCCAGGACACCCTTGGCAGAACCCACCAATTTCCGGAATTTTTCGAGATTCATAGCAGCTCCTAGTCCCGTTTTTTCTCTAGGCCAATGTGCCGCCCGTTATTGACGGTAAAAAAAGCCTCCCGATCCGGCTGGACGATCATCACCTCGTCACAATCCTCCAAACCCAGGCTCTTCCCCAGCATCTGCCCCAACTGCAAGAAGCTGTTGGTGATGGTCGGCAACTCGTCGTGCTCCCCCCCGGCCCTCGCCAAAACCCGGCCCAGATTGTCGCATTCGACGTAGTGGAGCAGGCCCGGGTGACTCTTCCACCCCGGCACACCGGTTTTCCCTTTGAAAAGTGACTTGCTCATAGCACGTTACGCACGCTTTCTCCGATAAACTCGGAAAAGAGACACCCGTCTATCCTTTCCCGCAAAGTTCATGGAAATTTAACAACTCCTGCACCAGATCGTCACAATCGGAGGCTCAACCCGAGAAACTGTCGCTAAAACCCCTTAGAAGAAATTGCCATCCGCCCCAAAAGTCAACCGCAAGCCGCCCCAATACGCCACCGCTCGCCCCCCAATTCTCGGAACACTAAGCCCTAACTTCCTCTACCAGGAAGCTTTTCGGCCCCGCTCTGGTAGAAATGCGATCCACCCTCGCTCGCGACCTCAGGCCCGTCTTCCCCTGCGGGTTCAAGCACCCGCGATGCCTCCTACAGCAGCCTTCGACCACCAGGTCCCCTCGCACCAAAGCCCACTGGCACTGACGCCCACTAGCACTGAAGCCCACTGGCGCCAAGCCCCCCTCCGTCAGAATCCCTTGATGTCAAAAAGACCCGTCACCGACTCATTGAGGTGAATGTGCTTGATGGCCTTGGCCAACAGGGGCGCAATCGACAACACCGTGATCCGGGTGCCGTTGCGCTGCTCCACAGTGGTCGAGTTCGTCGTGATCAACTCATCCAAAATCGGCTGCTTCAACCGCTCATAACCGATCGCATTGAGCACGCCGTGACTGACGCAAGCCCGCACCGTCAAGGCACCATTCTCCCGCAGCAGCCGGGCCGCTGCCGTCAACGTACCCGCCGTCTCCGTCATATCATCCACCAGCAGGATGTCGCGCCCCTCGACCTGCCCGACCAGGCTGCTGGCCTGCACATCCGTCGCACTGGTGCGCTTCTTGGCGACGAAACCCAGGGAAACATCCAGCTTTTCCGCGTAGGCGTTGGCCATTTTCATCCCACCCACATCCGGCGAAAAGACCGTCAGGTTTCCGAGATCAAAATGGTCGCGGATATACTCAAAAAACACTGGCGACGCGTACAGATGGTCGACCGGAATGTCGAAAAATCCCTGCAGTTGCTGGGCGTGCAGATCTACCGTCAGCACCCGCTGTGCCCCTGCCGAAACCAGCAAATTCGCGCAAAGCTTGGCCGTGATCGGCACTCTGGGCTGATCCTTGCGATCCTGCCGGGCGTAACCGAAAAACGGAATCACTGCCGTAATGCGACTGGCCGAGGCCCGGCGGGCCGCATCGATCATAATAAACAGCTCCATCAGGTGCTCATTGGCCGGCTGGCTGGTCGGCTGGATAATAAAGACATCCCGCCCCCGGATATTTTCCTCGATCCGCACGAAAGTCTC
>DAIQNO010000178.1:0-5543 GCA_036788355.1 Opitutales bacterium
CGACGCAAACGATTTGCGGGAGACCTCAGGGAGGGGCGTTCTCGACGCGGATGCCGATGGAATACCGGACGTGGAGGGGTTTGAAGTCACCGACATGCAATTCGCCGCTGCGGGCGAGCAGCTCCACATGCCGGTGCGTTGGCTCTATATTCTCGAGGATGGAACCATGGCCCCAGGCACGGTGGGGCCAGAGGAAAGCGTGACGGTCGCCGCCGCCACCGAGGACAACCGCATCATGGGACGGGTCGCTTTCTGGACGGATGACGAATCAACAAAGGTGAATCTCAACACGGCCTCTGCCGGGACATTTTGGGATACCCCGGTGGGAAACAGCTTCCCCTTGAACTGGGATGTTAGCGGTTACACGCCCAACCCCGAGTCGGAAGTCTATGAGATCGATCTTGCCTCCTTTCAAGGATCGCAGCGTGAGTTTCAGCGTTATTCCGGCCACCCGGCGATGACATCGCTCCTGCCCGTGCTGCGTGCGCCTATTTCCCAAGCCATTGGCAGCACCGACCGACTCAATATTCTCAAGGAACTATACTCCATCACCCCGCGGTATGTGGGCGGAGAGACCTGGTGGAACAACAGCTCACGTGGAGGCACCCAAAAAATCGCCAGCACCCGCGCGGCCCTGACCTATGAGGGAAGGCGGCTCTTCGCCACGCTCGACGAGCTGCTCTACCAGCCCCAGCTCGGCAGCAATCAAAGCAGGGTTGAGAATTTGATCGATGCAAGCGGCCAACGCGCTGCGCTGATCGAACGGCTGCGGTTTTTCCTGACGACCAGTTCGCGCTCACCCGAGACCACAATCAACAACACTCCTCGCATTGCCTCCTGGCCGATCCACACGGATCCGTCGAAACGTTCCTTCTTCGATGAGTTGATGGCATTCTGTGGAACGATTGATGGAGACGCCTATTATTTTACCCGGTCGAATCCCAAGAGTTCAACGGAGGACTGGACGGCGCGCAACGCGGCGATCTATGCCTACCTGCAGAAATTGACGGAAAAAGAAATCCCGATTCCATGGCTCAGTGGCACACTGGAAGATAAATGGGAGGAGGATCGCGACCAGATCCTGACGGAGATATTCGACTACATCCGCTGCCTGAACCTGGCGGAGCGCGGCCTGGGCACTGGAAACAGCTACGCTGATTACTACAATGAGGCGGAAGGACCCAACGCAGGTCCCGAATATGGTCAGGTGCTCCCGATCAAACCGGGAAACGGCACCATGGGGTTTGGTCGTTTCGTCACCATTTCGGAGATGATCTTCCAATTCGTCGCGCGACGTCCGGCGGGCGAGCCGTCCAGTGGGCGTACTCAAACAACCGTTGATTTTGCCGTTTACCCCGAATTGTACAACGTCAGCCCCGGCTACATGGGTTACGGGCCGAACATTCGGGTCGTAATCGAGAATCTGGACAAGCTGCGGGTCAACGGCGAAAGCGTGTTTCCTGCCGCTCCGCACGCCATGTGGAACCAGGGCCTCATCGTCTCCGGTGCTGCTGCTGGCCGCCCACACCCCGCAACGATGGAAGGGGGCGGGCTCGGTGTGCAGTATATCATGCGCGATTTCTCCACCGACGGTTATGATCCCGGTTTCGGCCCCAGCCATCCTGCGCTCGTGACCTTCGTCATGCCTGGCAGCAATGAAACAGGTGATCCCGGCGGACCGAACAACACCTTCACGTTTGAGGGTTCGGTCACCTGCAGGATCGAATACCCGGCGGAAGGCGGACAGACCGTGCAGCGTTTCGAGTTCCAACTCCCACGACCACTCACGCTCAAGGTTCCGACCAGGAACGGCTCCACCGACAGCGGTTTTCTCGAAGGAACTGGCAACCGATACGGACAGCTTAACGGCAAGAATCCACAGTCACTGGTGTCCAATAGTGATAAGGACACGGTCGTCTCGCTCGTCCCTGCCGCGGGAAGTGCCGCCGATATTCAGGGAGACATCCGACTGGTGGCCGCCAGTCTCGACGCTGCCAATCCGGGATCCCTGTTCGGTTGGAATAGCCGGGTCGAAAGCAATCAGAGAGCCCACAGCATGCGCACCGAGTATAAGGGCTTCGCAGGGGCGGATTTTGGCCTCCTCGTGCGGAACATGACAGGCTACGACAGCAGGCCGGATGTTCCCGCTGGCATCAATGGAGTCACGCTCACCGACGCGAACGGACAACAGCAGCCGGGCGACTGGGATAATGGTCCCGGTTTGTTGCTAGATGGCCCAAGCATTAACAAAGCGGACGAGGGTCAGAGCCGTGGCAAGAACAACCGGCCACCTTACATCGGCGCCCTCTCCGGCCTGGAGGAATACCGGCACATCGAGTCCACCTACTTTTCCCCGAACCGTCAGATGCCTTCCCCCGTCATGTTCGGCTCTCTCTCCACGGGAGTGAAGCGTCGGCTTCCCTGGCAGACACTCCTCTTTCGGCCCGCCCGCAGCTTTCTCCCAGGCGGCACCGAGCACCCAGGAGGTGCCGCAGGCGGGGCACCGGACCACCTCATCCTTGACGCCTTCTGGATGCCGGTGGTTGAACCTTATGCGATCAGCGAACCCTTTTCGACAGCAGGGAAGATCAATTTAAACCACCAGATCGCGCCTTTTGCCTACATCAAGCGGGATACCGGCGTGCGGGCAGTCCTCGAAGATCTATGGATGCCTGCCCTGGCTCCGGATACCGTCGATGAGGATGGGGAGAAGATCATCACGAAATACAAAAGAGGCGAGCAAAGCCAGGTAGCCGGGAAGGAATGGGCCCGCGGGGTGCGCGGCCGCAGCCTCCGCGAAAAAGTCGATGTCGAAGCAACCTTGCGCCAACTCGAAGAACGCTTCGCCCTCAACCGGCCGTTCATCTCCGAGTCGGAAATCTGCGACATCCCGATGATCCCAGCCTCCGCCGGAGTCGATCCTAACCATTCGGGGGACTACACAACGCATGTCGAGGGAAAGCTCGCCGCGTTTTGGAACGACCACAAGCTCACAGGTGACAATTCACTGGAGCGTCCTTACGTGCATATTTACCCTCGACTCACCACGCGCTCCAACACCTACACCGTCCACGTTCGGGCCCAGACCCTCAAGCAGCCACGCATCGATGATCCCACTCAATGGCAGGAAGACCGGGGCAGCGTCACGGGGGAATACCGTGGCTCGGTCACCGTCGAGCGATTCCTCGATCCGAATGCCGACGCCTTCGATCTCGCCGACCCTTCCGCCCAGCTTGGTCCCTCGTATAAATTCCGAGTCTTGAAAACACAACGCTTCGGACAATGAGTAGGCAGCCGACATCCACGATCGGGAACCGCCACAAGGGATTCACCCTGCTGGAGTTGCTGGTCGTGCTTGCGATCATCTTTGCGCTCGCCGCACTCATCGCTCCGTCCTTCAACTCCATCGGTCAGGCAGGCAACCTCACCCGCTCTGCATCGCTTGTCCAGGATCAGCTTGTCCTTGCGCGTCAAAAGGCGCTCGCACAGAGCAGGTATGTGGAGGTGCGGCTCTATAGCATGGAGGGCAAATATCGCGCCCTGCGTCTCATGCAGTTCAATGACACCAGCCTTGCTCCCCTTCCCATGAGCAAGGTGATACAACTGCCGGAAAACATCGTCATCCTGCCGACCGATACGTATTCCACCCTCGTGGCCAATACGAATCCGCATCCCGTCGGGGGCGGCACGGAGGATCTGCCCACACAGTCAGCCGTCCCCTACAAATCGTTCACCTTCACCCCGTCCGGCGGCACGAACCTCCCCATCGACGAAAAATGGTTTCTCACCCTCGTGAACGAAAATGCACCGGCTACGGACAACGGCCCCGCAGACAATTTCATTGCCATCCAGATTGATCCCACCAACGGTCGCGTCCGCAGCTATCAGCCTTGACGCCGCTGCAGCTTTACGGGCTATCTCCTGGACAATTTCCCTCGCCAGCTCCACAGGCGTCTCCTGTCGAAGCCCAACAGTGTTGAGCGGGAGGGGTGGTTTCCATGACGTGCATCCAGCGGCGTCGATGCCATTCGAGCGTGTCGCGATGGCGTGCATCACCCGCGAGATTGACCTGCTCGCCAGAATCAAGTGCCGTGTGATAGAGATGCTCCGCAGGCACATCGGGATCGTCAGATCCGTGGAAGCGAACGTATTTGAAATCGTCGGATACGATAGCGGACCAGATCCCGCGGCATTCAGAAAAGGCGAAGTCGCGGACCCGTTCGGCGCAGCCCTCGATCAGGGGGAGCAAGGAACGGCACGGCACGATGTTGTGAAAAGCCGGCCATGGCTTTGAGAGCGCCGTATGTGGATCGATTCCTGCCGCATCGAGCAGGGTGGCGGTGATGTCCGTCAATTCCACCGGCGTGTGGATTTGTTTTTCCTCCAGATGCCGGGGATGGCGAATCGCCAGCGGCACCTCAAGTGATTCCCGCCAAAACTCGGACTTCTGCACCAGACCATGATCACCCATGAGCTCTCCGTGGTCGGAGGAGAATACAACAAGCGTGTCGTCAAGCAGACCGCTATGTTCCAGTTGGTCGAGAATCTTTCCCACCTCGTGGTCGATCAACCGGACGGTGGCTTTGTAGGCCCGGCGAAGTTTCCAGAGGTTCCGTTTGTCCGAATCCGCAAGCGGTTCCCCGCCGGAAAGGAAATCGTCAGTCTCCTCGTAGGGAATTTCATCTAGAAAACGCTGCGGTGGATCGAATGGTTTGTGCGGACTGCAAAAGGAGCCGAAGATGAAGAACGGCTTGTCTTGAGGACGTTCGGCGATGGCTTCGCGGATTTTCCGTCCCGTCACGACATCGATATGATGCGCTTCGTCGAACGGCCATGCGTCGCCGTCCTTCGCGAGTTCCTCGTTCGGCTTCGCGTGATTGCTTCCCCGGGCCTCGACCATGTCGCGGAAGGGCTCGAGCAAGCCGTGTTGCTCAAGGTAGTGACAGTAGTCGCAGTGATTTTGACGTGCGAGTTGCTTGCCCGCCGTTTCCCACACCCGGTGATAACCCAGAGACCGCATGCTCTCCCGCAACGCTGTCAGTCGCAGGCCTTTCCCGCGTCCGCAATTCCAGTCCCATGTTTGCAGGTAGTGAAACTTTCCGATGCCTGCCGTCCAATAGCCGGCATTCTGCAGGGCTTGG
Organism: Opitutales bacterium; assembly: GCA_036788355.1. Lineage (GTDB taxonomy): Bacteria > Verrucomicrobiota > Verrucomicrobiia > Opitutales > Cerasicoccaceae > DAIQNO01. Next base: position 5,142 of record DAIQNO010000178.1, read on the forward strand.
GGAAAAGTGGGATGATCAAAATTGAGATCGCCCGACATGTTGAGCGTGCCAATTTGATGTGAATACTTCCCCGTCAACAGGGCTGTCCGCGCGGGCTGGCAGATGGGATTCACCGACTGGCAGCGGGTGAATGCACAGCCCGCCGCGATCCGGTCGATGTTCGGCGTCGATACCTTTGGCTCGTCGGCATACCCAACGCAGTCGTAACGCAACTGGTCGGTCATGAGGAAAAGCAAATTCATTTGCCTGGCCATCGGGCTTAAACAGGTTCGATCGTGGCCAGGAGATCTTCCAGTTTGGCGGTGGCGAGGGCGACGCAGGTGTCGGCGCTGCCGTAGTAGATTTTCACTTCGCCGTCGTCTTCCAAAATCATGCCGCAGGGGAAGATGACGCTGCCGCGGA
>DAIQNO010000179.1:0-5527 GCA_036788355.1 Opitutales bacterium
AGCAGAATTTGCTCGATGACAAAATCTCCCTCCGCGTGGGGCAGCTTGCGGCGGATTCCGAGTTCATCATTTCAGACTACGCCGGGCTATTTCTCAACGGCACCTTTGGTTGGCCGGCCTTTACTTACATGAATATTCCAGCCGGTGGCCCGGGCTATCCGATGGGAACGCTCGGGGTGCGCCTCGCCCTGCAGCCGGTCGAGTGGTTCACCTTCATGACCGCCGCCTTCCAGGGGGATGTCTTTGAACAAGATGTCAACCGACACGGGTTCCGTTACCGGTTGGATGCCGCCACTGGCTACACCTTCATCAACGAAGCCCAATTCCGCTGGAATCATGCAGACGAGGAGGCCGGACTGCCGGGTGCTTTCAAATCGGGAGTTTGGTTCCAGACCGGACGCTCCGCCGATCCCTTGGCAGACTCGACGCAGTCGGGCAATCTCGGTGCCTATTGGATACTGGATCAGATGCTCTATCGCGAGCCCACTCCCACGGTGGAAGCTCCCGTCTTCGGGAAAGGATCGGCCGATTCCAAAAATGCCAAGCAGGTTGCACCAACAGCCACCGCAGAAAAATCCGACCAAGGTCTGGGCTTTTTCACCCGCATTGCCTTCACCCCGCAGGATCGGAACTTCGTCAACTTCTACTTCGACACCGGGCTGACCTACAAAGGTCTCATTCCCACACGGGATGATGACACACTCGGTATCGGCTTCGGCTATGCCCAGATCAGCAATGGTGCACGTTCCTCATTGCGCGATGAAGGCTCCAACCCACGCGCCGCGGAGATGGTCCTGGAGGCCACCTATCAGATTCAAGTCAACAACTGGTTTGTCGTGCAGCCGGATCTGCAGGTCATCATCAATCCCAATGCGACCAGCGACCTGGGCAACGCGCTCCTCCTCGGCTTCCGGGGTGAGGTGACCTTCTGACGCCCTGCCAAACAACCCTCAACCCTCATCTCCCGGAACTTGTAAAAAACCAACACAACCAACCATAGAAAAAACCACCTCATGAGAAATTAGAAATCCCTGGCGGCACTCGCCATTTTTACTGTGCTGGGCCACGCCCAAGCGGAAACTGCACCAAAAACCATCGCCACCACGGCGGGCATGGTCACGGACATCGTGGCCAATGTCGTCGGGGACAAAGCCACCGTGGTCGGAATCATGGGGCCGAACGTCGATCCCCATCTTTACAAACCCACCCGGGATGATGTGGCCAAACTCAAAGAGTCCGACATCATTTTTTATTCCGGCCTGATGCTCGAGGGCCGCATGGCCGATACCTTTGCCGCCATGGGGCGCATGGGCAAGCCGGTCTATGCCGTGACCGAGTTGTTGGATGAGGATTATCTCATGGAGCCGGAAGGTTTCGATGGTCATTGGGATCCGCATGTGTGGAATGACGTGGCCGCATGGAAAAGCGCGACGGAGATGGTGGCCAAGGCCATGGCCGAGCAAGATCCTGCCAATGCCGAAACCTACCAAGCCAACGCGAAGGCCTACATCGAGAAGCTGGATGCCCTTAACGAATATGTGAAAAAGGTGATCGCTTCGATCCCCGAAAGCCGTCGTTACCTCATCACCGTGCACGATGCCTTTGGCTATTTCGGCCGAGCCTACGACATCGAGTTGAAATCCGTCCAAGGCGTGAGCACGGAATCGGAAGCAGGCGTGAAGGACATCAAAGAATTGGTGGACTTCATCGTGGAGAATAAAATCGGCGCCATCTTTATCGAGAATATCACCTCCGACAAAGCCATGCAGGCCGTGGTGGAGGGCGCCAAGGCCCGTGGCCACGAAGTGGTGGTCGGGGGCGAGCTGATGTCCGACGCCATGGGTGAACCGGGGACCTACGAAGGAACTTACATCGGCATGGTGGACCACAATGCCACCCTCATCGCCCGCTCTCTCGGCGGGGAGGCGCCAGAAAAAGGATTTCAGGGTAAACTCTCTGAATAAGCAGCCGCTCAGTGCGATGGAAGTCGTCCCGGCAGAGCGCCGGGACGATTTTCCTTTGGAGGTGAAAGACCTCACCGTCGCCTATGGCCGCAAGCCGGTCGTTTGGGATGTCAGTTGTCGCGTGCCCTGCGGCGTCCTGATGGGAATCCTCGGGCCGAACGGTGCCGGCAAAAGCACCCTGCTCAAAGCGATCCTTGAGCTCATTCCCAAGACCTCGGGACAAATCACTTACTTTGGCCGGCGTTACCGGGAGGTTCGCCCCCGCATCGCCTATGTGCCCCAGCGGGCTTCAGTGGATTGGGATTATCCGGTCACCGCGCTGGATGTGGTGACGATGGGGCTCTATGAAAAAATCGGATGGTGCCTGCCCGTCCTGCGCCGCCACAAAGAGGCGGCACTGGCGGCACTTGCAGAAGTGGAAATAGCCGACTTTGCCCGCCGCCAAATCCGCGAACTTTCCGGCGGTCAGCAACAGAGGGTTTTTCTCGCCCGCGCTTTGGTGCAAAAGGCGGATCTCTATCTCATGGATGAACCGTTCGCCGGGGTAGATGCCCGAACCGAGCGCACCATCGTGCAGGTTCTCCACCGGTTGCGGGAGGCGCAGAAAACTGTCGTGTGCGTGCATCACGACCTGACCACCGTGGAGGAATACTTCAACTATGTGCTCTTGATCAACCTGCGCAAAGTCGCAGACGGCCCGGTGAAGGAAGTCTTTCATCAGGAAAATCTCCGCAAAACATATGGCGGAAAATTGACTTTGCTGGACCAAGCCACGCGGGGGCTGAATCAGGAATCGCACCCATGAATCAACTGAGTTGGAATTCGCTCAGGAACTTGCTGGCGGAAGCGGCGGATGTCCTGAGCATGAGCGATTACAATACGCGCTTGGTTTTTTCCGGGCTTACGGTGCTGGGGCTTGTTTGCGGAGTGACCGGGACATTTCTGCTCCTGCGCAAGCGTTCGCTCACAAGCGATTCCCTGGCTCATTCCACCCTGCCGGGTCTGGCTATCGCATTTCTTTTCGGGGTTTTCACGGGGGGTGATGGCAAGACTCTTGCGACCCTCCTGCTTGGTGGAGCCTTGGCGGCAGGCGCGGCTGCCGTGGTGATCGTGGCTCTGCCCGCACTCAGCCGCATCCGGGAAGATGCCGCGCTGGCGCTCAGTCTCACGGTTTTTTACGGACTCGGCGTCGTGCTGCTTTCTGTGATCCAGCAGTTGCCACGCGGACGGGCCTCGGGCTTGGAGTATTTTATCTACGGGCAGGCGGCCTCCCTTTCCCTCTCGGATATGCAGCTCATCTGCATCGTCGTTGCCGCTTGCCTGCTTGTCTGCCTGCTCTTTTTCAAAGAGTTTTCCATCCTCTGTTTTGATTTTGCCCATGCGAAGACGCTCGGGCGTCGCCCCATGGTGATGGATTTCGCGCTCATGACCCTGATTGTGGTGGTCTGCATTGTAGGGCTACAGGCGGTGGGATTGCTCTTAATCATGGCCATGCTGATCACTCCGGCTGTGGCGGCCCGCTTTTGGGCTCGACGACTGCCGGTGGTCACGCTCGTGGCAGGGTTCATCGGCGGACTGAGCGCGTTTTGTGGCGTCCTCCTCAGCAGCCTGCTGCCGCGCTTCCCCACCGGTGCGATCATTGTTCTCTGCGCGTCCGGCTTGTTTTTGGTGAGTCTCATTTTTGGTCCTTGTGGCGGAGTGCTGGGAAACTCCCTTCGTAATGCCAAATCCCGCCGTGCCTTTCAACTAAGGCAGTTTTTGCGGGCGGTCTTTGATGTGATGGAAACCCCTTCTCCGCACCATTCTTTTCCCGTCGGTTCCTGTGCGGTGTGCTCTCTCCAAGGGGCACTGCCCATGGAGGATCTCGCCCGGCAAAGAGCCTGGAGCCGCCGGGAGCTTCGTGTGCTCATCCGGCGAGCCCAACGGGAAGACCTTTTGCAGTGTCAAAAAGACGGACAATTTTTCCTGACCGATGCCGGGCGAGCGCGGGCACGCGAACTCGCCCGCGAACATCGGCTCTGGGAGTTGTATTTGATCCGCTACGCCGAAACAGCCCCCTCACATGTGCATCAGGAAGTAGAACGTATCGAAGAAGTCGCTCCGCCGGAAATTGTCCAAGAGTTGAGCGCCCTCTTCGATGCCGAAACCAAAGGCATTTGCATGCCCGCCGAGCCCCACCCTGCCTGGCTGAGAAAACTTCCCGCATGAGCTGGACCGAACTCGATACCTGGATCGCACTCACGGCGGCCCTGCTTGGCATGGCGTGCGCCATTCCCGGGGTTTTCTTGCTCTTGAGCCGACAGAGCATGTTTGCCCATGGAATTGCCCATGCGATTCTGCCGGGGGTGGTCATCGCATTCTTGATCACAAGTTCCCGTGGCTTGCCCGCCGTGCTCGTCGGTGCCATTGCCGCCGCGATCCTGACCGCTTTGCTCACCCGTCTCGTGCGGGATGCTGGCGGGATTGAAGAGGGAGCATCCCTTGGCGTGGTTTTTACCAGCCTTTTTGCCCTCGGCATCGTTCTCATTCGGCTGGCCGCCGACACCGTTCACCTCGATCCCGATGTCCTCCTCTTCGGCATCCTGGAAACCGCCGTGATGGAAGGAAACTGGGCCACGGGACAAATCCCGGGTGTCACCATGCGCTCCGCCTTTCTCCTCGTGGCCAATGCCGCGCTGTGTCTTCTCTTCCTCAAAGAACTCCGCAGCGCGACCTTCGATCCGCAACACGCCGCCTCTCTGGGAGGTCGTCCGGGCGCGATCAGCTACGGCATCATGATTTGCACCGCCATCACCGGAGTCGTGGCCTTCGAAGCGGTGGGGAGCATTCTCGTGGTGGCCATGATGATCGGGCCCGCCGCCATCGCTATTTTGCTGGCCCGCAATTTGCCCCAAATGCTCGGTTTGGCTTTGTTCGCAGGGGCAACCTCCACCGTGGCCGGAGTCGTCTTCAGCCTCACGGTGCCTGCCGCGCTCTTTAATTTTTTCCTCAAGGACAATCCCATCGGTGCCGTCAACGCCGCCGGAAGCATCTCCGTCGTCATCGGCATTTTCTTCTCCCTGGTCTGGGCCACCCATGTGCTCGTGCGCCGATCCCAGCGCAATTCGGCGGGTTTCGCCAATCCCTCGAAGCTGCCCGAATCGGCAGACCCTCTTCCCGATGCTTTTCCATCGTGCGCCGTTGATAAGAAGCCTGCGACTCCACATGGCAGGCCTTGAGAAACTCTATGCAGGGCCTTTTTGTTTTGACAATTGAGAGTCAACTCTCATATTTACGGATTCGATCCAGCGACCAAATTCGCGCAGCGCGACAAACATTCCAATATCTGACCAGCCATGAAACATATGACAATTGACTCCATTTCGTCTTTCTTCTCCATCTCGCAATCCGCGTCCATCAAGGCATGCCTCGCCGCAGCGGTGGGCATTGGTTTGTCCATCGGGACGGCTTCTGCGGCCACGCAGATTGTCGCGGCGGAAAATTTTTATGGAGGGGTTGCGGCGACGGTCGCCGGGGAGGATGCGAGTGTGACCAGCATCATGAGCAATCCGAATCAGGATCCG
>DAIQNO010000180.1:0-5524 GCA_036788355.1 Opitutales bacterium
CATAGCCGTAGGTCGGGTCAAAGCCGTAGCCATGCTGCCAGCGATTGAACGAAAAGACGTCTCCCATGCCGCCCACCGACTTTCCACGACCCCGACCGACCGGCAAGGAGATTTCCGCCCACCCGCACTGTTCTTCTCTCCGGCACTCCCGCCAACGCGCTCTACCCCGCACCCCGGGATGCCCGATTCCATCGCTTCTCCTGCGGCTCCAGGACTTCCCGCCCACGCTTTGGGGGAAATCTCGCTCGGACCGACACCGGTGAAACTTTTCCTGGCAATCGAGATGGCCCATCAGGTGCTGACTCGGGTAATTCTCAAAAATATGATCGGCTGGTATCGGAAATTGGGCCCGCAGCAATTCACACTGTGGTTGTTCGTGGCGGTCGGCTTAGCGGTGATCTTTCCAGGCCCTGCTTCCAAGGGCGGGTGGCTCCAGGCCGCCACGCTGACCAAGGTTGCTGTCTGGGTGATCTTCTTCTTTCAAGGGCTCTCCCTCCCTACCCAAGAGCTGCTGCGCGGCTACCGCCCCTGGACGCTCCACGCGGCGGCCCTCGGCTGGAACTTCCTGTTTTTCCCCGCTGTAACCTTCCTGCTGCTGGCCCTCGTTGGCCCACTGGTGCCGACGGAGTTTCGGGTCGGCTTCTTCCTTCTGGCGATCCTGCCGACCACCGTGACCTCCGCCGTGATGTTCACGACCCTGGCCGGTGGGGACACTCCCACGGCCATTTTTGCAACCGTCTTTTCCAACCTGCTGGCGATTCTCCTGGTCCCGCTGGCCGGCAGCGGGCTCCTCGCCGCCAGCGGAGGCGTCCAGGTGTCGCTCGGGCCGCTCTTCGGAACGCTGCTACTGCTGATCGTGCTGCCGCTGACTCTCGGCCAGCTATTGCGCTGGCGCGCCCCCGCCGCCGCCAAAGCCCTCAGCCGCCACGGAAAGACCACCAGCAACAACGGCATCCTCTTCATCGTTCACGCCGCCTTCGCCAGCAGCATCAGCTCGGGCTTTTTCCAGGCGGCCAGCCCGTGGGCGGTGCTGGGGGTCGCCGTCACCACCCTGGCCCTCCTGCTTTCCGTGACCTGGCTGACCTGGCAAAGCAGCCGGCTGGCGGCCCTCCACCTCGCCTTGCCACACCGGATCACCCTGCTTTTCTGCGGCTCCCAAAAATCCATCGCCACCGGGCTGCCGATCCTCACCATGTTGCTGGCCCAAGGAGCCGACCCTCGCCTCTCGGCTGCTGCCCTCCTGCCCCTGATCTGCTTTCACCCCCTCCAACTGATCCTCGCTGGCCTGCTCACCCCCCGCTGGTACCGCCTCGCCAACCCACCAGCCGCTGAACGTGGGACTGCCTGACCAGCATCGGGCTACCCCCGAAGCAACCCCTGGCGACATTCAAGGTCGGCGATAGGGGAGATGCAGATCGTTACGGCTCTCTCAACCGAGGAATCTCAACGACACAACAACTTGGTAACCCGTCGCCCAAAATGAAGGTTGACTGGAGTCCGCTTGGTAATTCTGATTTTGGCAACGAGCTCAAAACAGCCAACTACTATGAAATGGATTGCTACCCGCGGAAACCTGTCGATTGATAAAGACTGCATTACCTTTGAATCGACAAAGGAAAAAAAAGACAAGTCCTACGATCGTGCCCCGTCTGCCACGGCACGGGCGAACATCACCTTTACTGACGGATCAATCGGGGCAACGGTATTACTGGGCGATTCGAAATCCAGCGTTACTTGGAGATTTAAAGGGCCGCAAGGGAGCACTCTGCTGGTAGGAATCAACACCTACGGCAACACCTACTCGATCATCCGAAAAGATAATGAACAGTGGAAAGTTTTAAGTGCCAGCGGCACCGGGACGATTGTGGACGCCAATAAGCCCATTCCAACTAAGGTGGTCTCCTCCGGTTCGCAACTTTCGTTTTTTATCGATGGGGTGCTGGTTGCGGATGCCAGTTGTGAAATCCTCGCCGATCAACCGGAGATTCAAGTTTCCGGTTACGGCCAAGTTAAAATCCAGAACATCAAGTTTACCACCATCAAGCGCAAAGCCTTCGTGGTTATGCAATTCACCGACGAGTTTAACTCACTGTATAAAGAAGTGATCAAGCCTACTTGCGAAAAATTCGATTTAGACGTGATTCGGGGCGATGACCTCTTCACGAACGGTCTGATCATTGAGGACATTAACCGCTTATTACGAGAGTCCGCAGTAATCATTGCCGACATCACCCCGAACAATCCGAATGTATTCTACGAAGTGGGCTTTTCGCACGCACTGGGTAAACCGACCATCTTGCTGAGCGATAAAAAGCGTGACAAGCTTCCGTTCGACGTTTCTGGATTTCGCAACCTGTTTTATGATAACTCTATCGGTGGAAAATCTGTCGTCGAGGACAGCCTCTCCCGGCACCTGGAGCAGATTTTTCCTGGAGAATGGTCTAAGGTCGCCTGAGTCCGTGGGGGGGGCACTGCTCGCCGTTGGATGGCTCCTCCCAGCTCAGGCCAGGCTCAGCGGCAATCCGGGGCTGAAAATCGGGGCTTGCCGGGGGCCTTCCGATCGGTCATACCGTTGACGGCAACTGAGAGTTGCTGATGAACCCGATTGACGACCTTTTCTACCTCCCGGCGGAGGCTTTTTTTCCGGCCCACGCCAGTGAGGCCCTGACCTACGACGATGTCTCGCTGGCCACGCGCTACAGCGAGGTGCTGCCAAGGCAGACCAACCTCGAGACCTCACTTTCGGAGCGCCTACGGCTGCCCCTTCCGATTCTGTCCGCCGACATGGACACCGTCACCGAGGCCGCGATGGCCATCGGGATGGCCCGCAACGGAGGCATGGGGGTCATCCATTACAACATGGCCGAGCGAGACCAGGTGAAGGCCGTGGCACGGGTGAAGAACGACATCCACGGGTTGATTCAAGATCCCATCCGGGTCGGCCCGGAGGTGCTGATCGGCGACCTGATTGCCAAAATTGAGCAGAAAAACTACAAGTTTCGCACTTTTCCCGTGGTCGATGGCGCCGGGAAGCTCCTCGGTCTCCTGCCCGGTAGAGTGGTCAAAGCCCGCTATCGCCAGTTGACCGTCGCCCAGGCAATGACGCCAAGGGCGGAGGTTCACACCATTTTACAGCGTCAGCTCGGCGATAATCCCATCGCGGCGGCGGACGAGTTTTTCAATGAGCATATCGGCATCCACAAGCTGCTGGTGGTCGATGAGCAGGACGTGCTGCGCGGGCTCTTCACGCTGAGCGATATTGAGCGCATCGCCGAGGAAAGCCGGGCCCACGTCCGGCCGGCCCGAGATGCCCACTTTCGACTGGTCTGCGGCGCCGCCGTCAGCACCACCCGCCGACCGGATGGCTCCCTGGATCGCGACCGGCTGGTCAATCATGTCGCCGCAATGGTGGCCGAGGGGCTGGATTGCGTCGCCGTTTCGACTGCCCACGGGGTCAGCGCGGGCGTAGGGGAGGCGGTCCGCCTTCTGCGGGCACAGTTCCCGGAATTGACGCTGCTGGCGGGTAACGTGACCTCCGCCGAAGGGGTAGAGTTTCTCGCCGATGCCGGGGCCGACGCGATCAAAATTGGCCAGGGGCCGGGCTCCATCTGCACCACCCGGATCGTGGCAGGGGTCGGCATCCCCCAACTCACCGCCCTCTACGTCGCCAGCCGTGCTGCACAGCGACGCGGCGTCCGGCTGATTGCGGATGGCGGCATTACCAAGAGCGGTGACATCGTCAAGGCACTGACCCTGGCCGATGCGGTGATGCTGGGCGGCCTCCTGGCCGGGTGCCGGGAATCACCGGGCCAGTTGGTGGAAATCAACGGTAAGATTTATAAGCAATATCGCGGGATGGGAAGCCTGGAGGCGATGAAGGCCGGCAGTGCGGCCCGCTATGGCCACCAGGCCGTCGCGCCGCTGGGTAAAGTCGCGCCCGAGGGCGTCGAGGCCCTCAAGGAGGTCGCGCATTCCCTCGATCAGACCCTCAATGAGCTGGCCGGCGGCATCCAGAGCGGCCTGGGCTACCTGGGTGCCGAAAACCTGGCCACCCTCCGGCTCCGGGCTCGTTATGTCCGCCTCAGCTCAGCCGGCCAGCGGGAGTCCCAACCCCACGACATCGTCGAAATAAAAATGCCGAAATCTTAAAAAAAGTCATTGACGGTAAGATTTCCATAGGGCTTACTCCCCTTATCGACTTTCTGACTTCTCCTTCGGGAGATGGGGTAAAACACCGCAAGGTGTAACAACGAGATAAAGTAGAAAAAAATAGGCGGGCAGCTTAGGGGTAGGCTGCCCGCCTTCATTTTAAAAGGTGGTGCCGATCTCGGCACGACTGCCGATCAATCTGACGCGAGAGTCTCCACGACTCCTCCCTTGCGGGCTTTTCCGCCTTGGCGTTCCCTGCTCTGATGGCCACCCTCAGCCCATGAACGGGATTCCTGAGGGCCTGGTGGTGCAGCGGCTGACCAAAAGTTGGCAAGGCGAAGTCGTGTTAGATCGTTGTGACCTGGTGGTCCGCCCGGGCCAGTGGGTCAGCTTGTTAACGAAGCCCTCAGAAACCCCTCGGGTAGTGAGTTGTTGGCGCGGTTGCCTGGCGGGGAGACTCACCGTCGGGGCTGGTGCGGCCCGCTGGAACGGCATGCCGCTGAATCAACGACAACGGGCGGATAACCCCGTTTCCGAGATCGCCACCGACCTTGCCAACCTGCGCCGAGGCCGCTTGGCGGGCCACCTTGAGGACGCTCTGAAACGGGTCGGCGTAGCCAAGGCCGACCGCCGGGAGTGGATCCACTGGGCGGCGGCAGCGGTGGGCCTGTCGCCCAAGCTCGACCTCAAGGGCGCTCCATCAGCCACGGTCTGGCGGGCCAGCCTGGCGCTGGCCTTGGCGCGTCGGGCATCGCTCTGGCTGGTCGATCAGGTGCCCGGCGAGGCGGAGTTAGCCCTGCTCCAGAATCTAAGAGCCGCCCCACCGCCGAGCCCCGGCAGCACCGCCCACCCTGGCAACCGCAAAACCCGGCACCAGCGTCGCGGGGACTCCCCCGTAGGTCTGGATCCACCCCCCACACCACTCAATCCAGCGCTGGTTGTGCTGGGGCTCAGCGTGGCGGCAGCCCTGGCGCACAGTGACCGCGTGGCGGCGTTTCTCAACCGGCGGGTGCGCCAGCTCGACACCCCGGTCGGCCTCTACCGCCGACCCCACAGCCTGGACTTGGGCCTGCTGACCGGGCCGATCAACGCCATCCACGGTACCCTGCGGGTCTGCGCGGCCGGCGAGGCGATGGTCGCCACTGCCCTCGGGGAGTGGCGCGGCAGCGTCGTCGGGGAACCCGCCGAGTTTCAGCCTGGGGCCGCCGTGCAGGTGCTGATACGGCCAGAGGCCCTCCACCTCGACGCTTTTGCGCCGGAGGAAAACTGCCTCGCTGGCACGGTGCAGCGGCTGACCTACCTCGGGCCGCAGGTGCTCCTGCATTTCCTGCCCGACCCAGTCGAAATCCCCGCCCGCTCGACCGCCAACCCCTTC
>DAIQNO010000181.1:0-5467 GCA_036788355.1 Opitutales bacterium
TTATCGGCGATAATAGGTTATTGGTTAAGGGGGATGGTGGGAAATTTTGTTGGAGGGGAGACGGTGGAGGGGATTGCCAGGCACCGAGGTGGTTTTTTTGGAATGGTGGCGGGAGATTGACCAAAATGGGTGGTGGGGAGTCGTTGGCGCTGGCGTTGATGGGAGTCGGTCGTCGGTGCCAACCCTGGACTGGGATGAGTATCGCAGAATGGCTTTGAGAAAGCCAGACTTTGTATCACTCCAGTGGCTCCAGAGCCAAAATTTTGGCAAGCTGCTGGGGTTCAGGACGTTAAGTAGTAGGGGATTATGCATACGCAATCGGGTGAAAAAAGCCCCCGGAGCGGTTGGCTGCGGGGGCTGGGCGGGATGGTTAGTGCCCGGGAGTTTCCTCTGGCGTTGGGGGGCGTTTAGTCGGCGGAGGGGAGATCGACTTCGAGGCGCAGGAAGAGGGATTCGGGATGGGCGGGTAGGGGGACGCTGGTCTGGTAGGCGTTGACCCCGGCGGCGGCTTGTCCGTCCGAAATCCAGGAATTTTCGGGGATGATCTGCCAGTCGGTGAGGTTGTTGGAGCGGCGGAGGAGGAGGGAGGCATCGGCCATGCGTTGGCGGCGTTGGAAGGCGACGGCGGCGGCGGTGCCGGTGGGGTTGAGCTGGATGTCCGGGAGGCGGGGCAGGGTGGAGCCGTCGGGTTCATCGAGGCCGAGGGCGTAGCGGAGGGCGTTGGGCAGCTGGGCGGAGCCGCTGCGGGCGTTGGGGGCACTGGCTGGGCCAACAAGGCCCTGTTGCTCTTGCCAGACGGTGTAGGCGGTGGCGTTGGCCCCGTAGATGCGGAAGGAGTAGTCCCAGCCTGGGAAGGAGTCTCCGAAGTTTTCTTCGATGCTGCTGCGGGCGGCGGTGTAGGGGTTGCCTTGGGCACCGCCCCAGAAAAAGAGGCCCTCGGGCAGCTCGGGAGCAAGGTCGAGGCGGTAGGTCACCCCCGGCACCACAAAACGGCGGAAGGGGAAGGAGACCCAGCGGAGGAAGCCGTCGGGAAAGGCGGCCTCGGAGACGCGTTGGCGGGCCACCAGCAACCCGCCGGGGCCGATCAGCGAGGCCACGAGGCCCCCCGAGGATTCCTGCGGTTCAGAAAATAGCTGTATCTCGATGCGGTCGAGGTAGGGTTGGGTGAAGACCAGCCGCTGGTAGTCGCCTTCTTCGACGAAAAAGAAGCCACCGGCGGTCGAGGGCTGCTCGGCAAGGAGGGTGATCGGGGTGGGGGCGGTGGGCAGGACCGCGATGGTGGCACCGTAGGAGTCGGCTTGGCCGCTGCTGGCGGTGGCCCGGAGCCAGAAGCGGCGATTTGCCGAGGCGGTGCCGAGGTTAAGGACTTCGGCGGTGGCGCCGGGGAGTGGGCTGGCCACCTCACCGGTGGTGCCCTCATACCACTGAAGGTTGAGGGGCGGGGGTCCGTAGGCGGTGGCGGGCACGATGATGGGGGCCCCGGCGATCACGGTCTGGTCGCGCGGTTCACTGGCGATCCTGGGCAGTTGCGGTTGTTGGGTGCGGTAGGCACCGACCACCAGGCGGCTCTGATTGAGGGTGCGGGCGTTGTCGGCGGAGCTCGCCGAGGCGGCGGCGCGGCCGATGGGCACGCCGGCGAAGGTGAGGTTGGGGTTGGAGAAATAGGGGATGCGGATGCGGTTATCGACGGTGCCCATGACGGTGCGGTAGTCTTGTCCGTCGTTACCTCGAAACTTGTAAGCGAAGGAGTAGGGAAACAGCGGAATCGTGAACTGGGGCGGGTCGTCGCCCCGGGCGTGCTCGGCCCCCATGACGTGGCCCATTTCGTGGGCGAAAACGAGTTGGGAAAGGGAGCCAGCGTCTGCCACGACGGCGAAGGCGAGGTCTTGGCGCCCGGTGACGGCGTCCTGGAGCTGGTAGGCGATGCCGGCGGCGTCCGACCCGAAGCCGCGTCGCAAGAGGCAGACGACATCGGCCCCGGTGGCATTGCGGAGGGTGTGGACGCTGTCCATAATGCCGTCGGTGGGGTCTTGAAGGCGGTCCAGGTCTTCCGCCAAGAAAGCCGACTCCGAGTAGGCGATCTCTTCGGCGTGGACGAGGTAGAAAAAGGCGTCGATCTGGCTGTTGGTGAGGACGGCGTTGCTGCCGGCCATCATGGCCAGGAGATGGGCCTCGACGCCCTCCGGGCTGCCGTAGTAGGCGGTGACGGCTGGGGTGTAAACGACGGCGATGTCCAGCCGAGTGGTCTGGGCGTGGAGGCTGGTCAGCGTCGCCAAACCGACTAAGCCGATGGCTCGCAGGAGGAGCCCGGAAGGCCCCTGTGGGCGGGTTGGAAGGGGCCTGAGGGCGGACTTCCGGGTGCCGCGGAGGGGCGGCGTCCGGCTGAGCGGGGGCGGGGGAATGGGTGGGCGTGGGTGGATGTTCATTGTTGCTCCGAGTTTGGCGCAATAGTGCGCTGGCTGGCGAGTCGATTCACCGAAAATCGTCTGCGTTGGATGATGGTTGCCGGTCGTCGGCCCTGCGGTTGATTTCGGATTGGCAGCGCGGCGTTCTTTGGATGGGTTGGGAGGTTCACCGAGTTGTTGTTTTGCGAAAATCATCCCGAGAGCCGTTGCTGCGTCCGTCGTCCGCGCCCTTGCCCGAAGCTCAGCCGGAGTCGGGTGGTCAGGACGACGTGAAGGCCCGGTATGCGGCGGCGGCTCGGCTGAGTCCGGGGGAGATCTGGGCGCGGGTGCAGGCGGTGTATCCGTCTGGGGCCGATCGGGATCGGCAGCGCGAGGTGGCGTTGCTGCGGGCTCTAGGCAACGCGGTAGCGGCGGGTGGCGATGAGGTTCCGGTGGCTGCTGCAGGGGGCCTCCTGCAGCGGCTGGTGGAGGATCCTCTGGAGACGGTGCAGCGCTACGCCATCCGGGCCCTGCCGCGGCTTTGTGTCGTGGCCAGTCCGGGGCTCCGGGCCGAGGTCGAGGCGACGTTGCTGGCACGCTGGGAACGGACGAGGGGCACCGGGCCGTTGGTCACGCCGTTGTTGGAGGCTTTGCAGAAGGTCGGTTCGGCGGCGACGCTGGAGCGGTTGCGGGGGCTGCCGGTGAGCTCGCCGGAAGGGGCTGAGGCGGGGCCGTTGGCCTTGGCGCAGCAGCGTCTGGAGGCTCGGGTGAAAAAGTCTTCCGGGGAGGTGGGTCGGCTGCGGTTGGCGGCGGTCTATCGAGCGAGCGCTGCACAGCGGTGGGTTTTCCGGGGACGGGAGGGCCTGGAGGCGGTGATGGCCCAGGAAATCCGCGCTGCGGCGGAGGAATCGAACTCGGTCGCTGAGACGGCCAGCAGCCACCGCGAGGCCCTGCCGAGGGGCCGTTGGGAGATCATCGAGGAAGCACCGGGCGCAGTGACGGTTGCCGTGCAGGGGCCCTTCTCGCTCGGAGATGCTTACCAGTTGCGGTGCTTCGACTCTTTGCACTGGTGCCTGGGGGTGGTGCCGGGGGGATTGCGAGAGGGGCGGACGCTGGCGGGGATTGTGGCGCGGCTGACCGCACCGGAGGTGCTGGCGGGCGTCGAGGCCTGGACGGCGGGGCCGTGGCAATACCGGATGGAGGTCGTGGGCGTTGCTCGCCAGGGGGCGGTGGTCACGACGCTGGCGGGGCAGATTTTCGCCGCCGAGCCGCGGTGGTTGAATGACCCTCAGCAGGCCCCTTGGTGGGTGCAGCTTCGCCCGGTGCCTGGCGGGTTGGCGGTGGAGTTGAGCCCGCAGCCCCGGCCGGAGCCGCGTTTTGGCTACCGTGGCGCACTGGTGCCCGCGGCGTCCCACCCACCGCTGGCGGCGGCGTTGGCCTGGCTGGCAGCCCCGCCAGCGGGCGGCGTGGTCTGGGATCCCTTTTGCGGGTCGGGCGCGGAGTTGGTCGAGGCGGCGCAGCGGGCCGCAGGAGCGATTACGGCTTGGGGAACCGACGTGGACGAGGCGGCCTTGGCGGCGGCTCGGCAGAACTGGGCTGCGGCAGGGTACCCGGCGGGGCGGTTGAAGACGGCGGTTTTTTCGGTGGCGGCAGGCGGCAGCCGTCGAGAGTTGCCGCCGGGGATCCCGGCGGGCGGGGTTTCGACGATTCTGACCAATCCGCCGATGGGGCGCCGGGTGCCGGTGGCGGATTTACGGGAACTGATGGGGCAGCTTTTCCGGCTGGCGTCGATCTCGCTGGTGCCCGGTGGGCGACTGGTGCTGGTGAATCCGGTGCCAGGATGGCCGGTGCCCGCGGGTTGGACGCGGTTTTATCGCCGAGCCCTGGAAATGGGCGGCTTTTCGGCCAGTTTGGAGGCTTATCGGTGGCGCTAGGCGTGGCTACTTTCGGCGTGATCTTTCGGAGGTGGGTGAGATGAAGGTGATTGGGCATCGGGGCTGGGCGGGTAGTTTTCCGGAGAACTCCCTTGAAGGGGTGCGGGCGGCGTTGGCGTTGGGGGTGGCGGGGGTGGAGATTGACGTCCGGACGACGGCGGATGGGGAGCTGGTGGTGGTCCACGATCCGACGACCGGGCGGACGGGCTCGGCGGACCTCGTGGTGGCGGAAACGCCTCTAACGGACTTGCGGCGGGTCTTGTTGACCAACGGGGAGCCGATCCCGACTTTGGGTGAGATTTTGGCCGCGGTGCCAGCGGGGAGGGTGGTGCTCGTCGAGGTCAAGCCGCAGCCGCCCGAGCGGTTTCTGACGGCGTGGCGGCGGGCCGAGGCGCAGTGGGGGCCATTGGCGGAGGGTGGGCGGCTGGTCGTGATGAGTTTTTCGCTGGGCATCCTGCAGGCCGTTCATGGGAGCTTTCCGCAGTTGCCGACGTGGCTGCTGACCGAGGCTTCAGCGGCGGCGGTGCTGCGGAAAGTAGCCCGCGAGGGCGTTCTGCCGCCGGGGGTCGTCGGGCTGGCACCGCAGCACTCCACCGAGCTTTCCGAGGCATCCTGGGGGCTTCTTGGGGCGGCTCGGGTGGCGGAAAGTGCTCTGTTGTTGGCGGAGGAGCGGAGCGGGGAGTGCCCGCAGCGGGTGGGTCGCGGCGTGGGGTCGCGGCTCGAGGCGGTCTGGACGGTCAACGACCCGGAAGCGGCAGAGCAGTGGCGTCAGCGGGGAGCTAGTTGGCTGATTTCGGACTTTCCGGAGCGGTTCCTGGGCTTTGGCGCGGGTGGAAATATGATCAGCGGCGAAAACAGGGAGCATTCAGGTCGTGAGCGGCTTGGGTGAGCGGCAGGTTGTTGCGTGGGGGAGGGTCGCGGCGAGCGTCAGGGGCGGGCGGTCGAGCGCGGTGAAAACCGCTTCTGCGTCGACGGCGGCGCCGGCCTCGTCAATGAAGCCGCCCTCTCCCATCAGGGCCAGCGCCATGTGCGCAAGCGGCGTAAGGTCGCCCGAGGCGCCCACGGTCCCGCGGGCCGGGATCGCCGGCGCGAAGGGCGAGTTCAGCAGTCCCGCCAGAAGCTCCGCGGCCTCCATCGCGGCTCCAGACC
>DAIQNO010000182.1:0-5462 GCA_036788355.1 Opitutales bacterium
GATCCGTACTCACCGTCTCCGGATTGCAATTGTGCATGATGGCCTCAAAGCCAAGTTTTCGGCGACGTTTTTGGCGACGTCTCGCCAACGCCTCCGGATCGCGCTCCAGGGTCGCCAACTCCAGGTGCCGCACTCCCACGGCGTGCCCCGCTCGAAACTCGGCCAAAGTCCGGACATCGACCAAGACCGCCCCGGCCCCGAGGCGCTGCTGGGCGACCCCCGGCGAAATCATGCCAATCGTCGTGCTCATGCGCGTAAAACTATCCGCAGGAGCCATCGGCAATCAACCGCAATCGCAACCCCCTCTGACACCCACCAGTAGGGCTGAAGGCATCAAGCAGCAGGGCTATCCCGACGGAGGCTCGGGCTGGTGAGACCTCCTTCCTACCGATTTCGGCGGCGAGGGGCGGTTTTGACGGTATTGGGTGCCGCCAGATCGGGCTCGACGCGGTAGCGGAAACCCTCCAGGCGTCGCCGCTCCAGCGGCTGGCCGATGTAGCGCTCGATCGCGGCCAGGTGGCCAGCTTCCTCGGTCGAGAAGAGCGTGTAGGCCTCCCCTTCCTTGGCCGCACGCCCGGTGCGCCCGATGCGGTGAACGTAGTCCTCTGGATGCTCTGGGACGTTGTAATTGACCACGTGGGTGATGCCGGAGACATCCAGCCCCCGCGAGGCAATGTCCGTGGCCACCATGATCTCGATTTCGCCCGACTTGAAAGCGTCAAGAGCCCGCTTCCGTTCCGCCTGAGTGCGGTCGCTGTGCAAGACCGCCACCTTGTGGTCGTGGTCTTCGATCCACTTCGCAATCCGATCCGCATCCATCTTGGTGCGGGTAAAAATCAAGAGGCTAGAATAGTCAAAGCTGCGGATCAGGGCCAGCAACAGGTCGTATTTCTGCATCCCCAGCACCGGGAAAATGGCGTGCTCGACCGTCTCGGCCGGGGTGCGGCGCACGCCCGTGTCGATTGTCACCGGGTCGCGCAAGGCCCAGCTTGAAAGCCGCGCAATCTGCTCCGGGATGGTCGCCGAAAAGAGCAGCGTCTGCCGCTCCGGGCGGCACTGGCGGACGATCTTGCTGACCTGCTCGATAAAGCCCATGTCGAGCATCCTATCCACCTCATCCAACACCAGCACCTCCAGGTCGCGGAAGTGAAGGTTCCCCTGCTCCAGGTGATCCAGTAGCCGCCCCGGAGTCGCCGCGACCACGTCGGGATGGGCGGCGAGCTGGTCGAGCTGCGGCTGGTAGCCCACGCCACCGTAAAGGAGGGCCCGCTTGAGGTCGGTAAACTGGGTGTAGTTGGCCAGGTTTTCATCGACCTGCTCGGCCAGTTCCCGCGTCGGCTCCAGGATCAGCGCCCGGGGGCCGCAATCGCGATGGTCGCCGAGGCGGGTCAACATCGGCAGGGTAAAGGCCGCTGTCTTACCGGTGCCCGTCTGCGCCGAGCCGATCATGTCCCGCCCCTCCAGGATCAGGGGGATGGCCAGAGACTGGATAGGCGTGGGCGTGTCGTAGCCGCAGGCGTCGATGGCCCGAAGAACCGGCTCGGACAACGCTAATTCAGAAAAAGTCATGGCCCAAACTGACTCCGGTCTGACGGCCATAGCAACCAAAACTTCGCCCTTGCGAAGGCCCCGAGCCGCCCACCGAACTTCCGCCCACTTCTGCCGCCTGGCGGCCACGAGGTTCCCTTGGAGTCGCCAGATCCGGTAAATGGCATCCGGTGCTATGGCCGACACCCGAATTCCCTACTTAGCACCTGGGGCCAAGGCCCGCTGTGGGTTCTCGGCCCGCAGGCTCATCACCAGGGCCGCCGCTCCGATCAGGCAAAACGCGAGGGCTGCCGACTGGTAGCTGCCGGTCCCGGTCTTGACCAGGGCAAAAACGTAGGGGCCGAAGGCACTGGCCAGCACCATGGCCACCATCAGGCCGCCGCTGGTTTCCCCCAGGTGCTGACGGCCAAAAAAGCGCGGGAAGGTGACGGTGCTGATCGGCCCGAAGGCCCCCCAGCCGAGCCCCTGTCCGCCCACGTAAAAGATCAGCCCCAGGGTTCCCGGTAGCAGGGTCAGCCCCCACGCCGCCATCACGCCGCCTCCGATCATGATCATCAGCGTCCACTTCATCTTGGTGCGCCCGCACAACCACCCGGTGAGAAAGGTCGCCCCAATCTGCACCGGCAAAATGGCCACGAAAAGCTGGTAGAACTCCTTGGACGACATCCCCACCTCGATCGCAATCGACTCCGCGTGAAAAGGGATCGCGGTGCCGAAAAAGGCCATCAGAGCCGGCCCCGCGCAAAACAACCAGTAGGCGTAGGTGCGCCGCGCTTCCGGCCCGGTCATCTCCCGATAGATGGTAAACTCTGGGTCGCTCGGCCCGGTGGCGTCCGCTCGGCGAGCCGCTGGGTCATCCATCAACAACCCACACTCCTCCGGGTTATCGCGAAAAAACAGGTAGCTGAGCGGTGCCATCCCCAGAATCATCACCGCCCCGAGGGCCAACCAAGCGCCTTCGTAGCCCAAAATCTGGATCAAGCCCAGCAAGTAGGCCGGGGAGATCGCGAACAAGCCTGAGGTTACCGCCCCGCTGAGTGCCGAAACGATGCCGCGCTGACGGTTGAACCACTTCCCGATCATCGCCCGGCAGACCATCGTGATGGTCCCCTGCCCAAGAAAACGGATCAGGAAGTAGCCCACCACAATCAGCGACCATCCCACCCAAAAAGCCCGGCCCTCCGGGGCGACCCAAGCGGCCACTGCTCGATAGACGACCCCCACCTGCGAAAGGGCCAGCAAGGCCAGGCCAAAGCCCAAAAAGGCCAGCACGCTGACCAACCGCGCCCCCACCACATCGAACCACCGACCGATCCTCGGCAGCAGCAGGCCCGAGCCGATGGTCCCCACCAGGTAGGCCAGCGCCAACTCATCGCGGCTCAATTCCAGTGCCTCCAGAAGGCTCTCCGTAAATGGACCAGCCCCCATGGTCTGCCCCGGAATCGTCGCCACTACCCCCAAGGTGCCGACCACCAAGATCACCCAACCGTAGAAAAACGGCACCTGCGCCGTCTTGAACGGGAGCTGGGGATCGAGATGCACGACAGCAGGTGACTTCACAGGAAACGCCCACTAACTTCGAGAATCCCCGCCGTGGCAAGCGCACAACCTGTATCCATGCAACTACTGACCCAAGCTACTACCGGGGCCGCACGCCCAGGAGAGTCCCCCTTTTCGCGCAGTTGACATCCATTCTCTGGATGATTTTTGCTGGCGGGAAGAGTTTCTCGTCGGCCTAAACCGGCCAACTGGCGAAAATCACTGATCGCAACCGCATCCGATAAACCACCCAGCACGAACCCAAGATTTTATGGCAGGACATTCCAAGTGGGCCAATACCAAGCACCGCAAGGCGGCGGTGGATGCCAAGAAGAACAAGATCTTCAGCAACCTGGCCAAGGACATCATGATCGCGGCCAAAAATGGGGGCGACCCGGACTTCAACCCCCGCCTGCGCACCTGCATCCAGAAGGCTAAGGGGGCCAACATGCCCAACGACCGTATCGCCAGCGCCATCCGCAAGGGCTCCGGAGAAGACGGGGGCTCCGACCTCGCCGAGCTGCTCTACGAGGGCTACGGGCCCGGCGGCGTCGGCCTGATTGTCGAAGTGACCACCGATAACAAGAACCGCTCAGCCTCCGATGTCCGCTCGACCTTCACGAAATGCCACGGCGAGTTGGCCAAGCAAGGAGCCGTGGAATATAACTTCGCTCGGATGGGCCAATTCATCGTCGCGGCCGATCAGGTCGCCGGAGGCGAGGATGCCCTGATGGAAGTCGCCCTCGAAGCCGGGGCCCAGGACGTGAAAAACCACGGTGACCACTTCGAGGTGCTCAGCTCTATTGCCGATTACGACGCTGTTTCAGCTGCCTTGGAAGATCGGAAAATCGCCGTTGAGTCCTCCGAGATGGCCTACCTGCCCAACGCCACCATCACCCTCACCGACCCGGAAGTGGCCAAGCAGATCCTCCGCCTGGAGGAGCGACTCGAAGACCTCGACGACGTCAAGGCGGTCTGGTCCAACTACGAGATCGGAGAGGGCGTGCTGCCCGAGGAGGAATAACCTGGCCCCAGCAACTGCCAACCAGACCCTTGGTTCCGGTCGCCAACACCACCCCCTAGGGGCAACCTCCCGCACCGCGCGGAAGGAACCGTGGGGCCGCCACGGGTGAAACGCTGCAATATTGATATAAACTGATTTAAGCGGAGATTGACGACCGGTATTCCTTGACCCAGGGAGGTGATTTTTTCATCCTTGACGGTGATGAAGCCGGTGAATCGCCCCTATAATTTCACCGCACTGTGTGGCTGGATCATCGTAGGACTGTTCCAGGCTGGGGTAGTGCTGGCGATCATCCTGGTCGCGGTTAACGGGTGGCCTGGGCAGTTCCCGATGCCGGTAGAGGCCGCCCTGCTGGCCTTCTTCCTCCTGGGCGGGATTTTCGGAGGCTGGTGGGCCTATCGCCGCCCGATCATCGGCATCGAGGTCACCCCTTCCCACCTGCACCTCCACCGCTGGTATCCCCTGGTTTATCAGGAGGAGACCTTTCTCAGAGCCGCCATCGACCAGACGGCGATTGTCACCGAGCAAGACAGCGACGGGGACCCCTACTATGTTGCCGTTTTGACCCTGCAAGGGGGGCAGACCTACCGACTTGCTGAAGGGCACCAGCGGAAGCTCTGCGAAGATGTCCTGACCGCCTTAAACCTCACCCCCCGCGGCCCAGCGCCGTGACCACCGTAACCAGGTCGCCGCCAAGTGACCTGTGAACAGAACCGGAGAACCTCCCAGCGCAGAGTCACCAGGGTGCGCGGGGCTACCGACCGGAGAATACCCTTGCCAGCAACCCGCCTAGCGTGGACGCTCCGCGAGAAATGGCCACCGCAGACGCAGATCGGCAGCACGAAGACGGTGTAAGTTCTTCGGAACAGGCGTCGCCATCGTTGATCGTCGAGGCGGAGTTGGGGCGCTTGGCCCGCTTCGTGGCCCATGATTTTAAAAATTACGTGATGTTGATCGCGGGCAACACCGAGCTGGCTCTCCGGGAACTCGAAGACTGCCCACGCGCCGCAGGGCTGCTCGAACAGGTGCTCCTAGCTGCTCAGCAATCCCGCGAGCTGATCGACCAAGTCTTGGCCCACCATCAAGGCGATACCGCTGCTGCGCTGTGCTTTGACCTCCGAGATGTCGTGCTGGAATTGCCCGGTTTGATTGGCGGACGCTGGCCAGAGCGCCTGCCCCTAGACCTCCGGGTGCCGTCCGGGGCCGCCATGTGGCAAGGCGTCCCGAGCCGCTGGCGGCAGATCGTGCTGAACCTCGTCGTCAACGCCTGTGAGGCCATGGCGGGTCGGGCCGGGCGGCTGGCCGTCTGGCTAGACGACGCTCCCAGTGGTATCCGCCTTACGGTGGCCGA
>DAIQNO010000183.1:0-5401 GCA_036788355.1 Opitutales bacterium
CGGTGGCCTTCACCACCCACCTCAAGGACATCACCGGCCCCCTCACTTTTGCCAGAGATGCTGGCTGGTCGCTCGAGCTGATGATCGCTTTCCTGGCAATCTTCCTGACCAGCGGTAAAGGGAAATCCTGAGTTACTCCGCAGGCGGCTGCCGCCACCCTCTGACTCGGCCATTTTCTGCGGTTACTAGGAAATGACGGAGGGTCTGCTGCGAGGCGGAGGCATCAGCAAAGTGCTAACGAAAAGGCACCCCGGTCGCCCCGCCCACGAAATCAGGCCAAGGTGCCGCCCAGACCCATCGAAACGCTCCGCGAGGGATTCCGGGAGGCGGGAAAGTGATACCTCTCCTTGAGCGGACAACTCAGGAACGGCAACTTGGCGGCGAAAATGGAGGTGGTATTGGCATTTAGTGATCTAGGTGGCGACCTAAGCGGATACGAGGCGACCTTCTTGGCTCAGGACGTCTTACTCAACCTGCACCCGAATTGGAAGATGCGCCCGTGCCCGCTGACTCGCGGGGGACGAGATTTCGCGCCAACCGTCTCCAGAGCTTTCTTCGGTCGAGCGGAGATGGTTGCCGTTCTTGGCCCAAGGGGGGAACCGGAGGAGGCAGAGTTGGGCATGCTTTCGGCGGAAGACCTTCCGCAGAGCGTCCGCAATGCCCTGCGGTTGCCGCCCGACGGGATGGTGGCGATCATCGAAGCGGCCTCGGTCTGCGGGCTTCACCGCGTTCCAGCGACGGAGCGCAATCCGCTAGACCTGTCATCCATCGGCGTCGGCCAGTTGATTGCGCGGGCCGCCGATCGCGGGGCCCGAGCGATCATCATCGCCGGGGGAGACCTCGCGACCATCGATCTCGGTCTGGGTGCCCTCGAAGCGATGGGGCTGGAACCGCTGGCCCATTCTGGCCAGCCACTACACCGCATTACCCCTAGGCAATGGCCCGATCTGGGCCGCCTGAGCGGGGAAATCTGGCCGCACATCCCGGCAATGCTTTACATCTACGACGGAGACTACACCCTGCTGGGGCCGAGCGGCACCGTCACCCAGCGAGGCCGCACCGTCGGACTCCTGCCACACCAACTGGCCGACTATGAGCGCGCCCTGGGCGGTGCCGCCAAAAAACTCTGCGCCAGCTTTGAGAAGCCACGCAACCTGATGGCCCAGCGCGGCAGCGGTGATGGTGGTGGCCTCAGCCTCGCGCTGCAAGTAGCCTGCGACGCTGAAATGATGGCAGCGTCCGACTTTCTGCCCATCTGGCAAGGCTGGCGTCGTCATTGGGCCGAGGCCGATCTGGTGGTCGTTGGCTGCGCTGCTGCTTCTCGCCACAGCCTGGAGCAACCCGTCCTCCGGCAGGCCCTCATTCAAGCCGAAGCCCTCTCCAAGCCAGTTTTCCTCCTGGCAGAGTCTGCCGATCCCAATCTCATCCTGCCGCCAAAATCTCAGCTTCACCTCTACGCCCCCAACGGCACGCTTAAGGAGGCCGTCAACGACCAGCGGAGAAAACTGCTGACGCATAAGCTCGTCAACCTCTTCAAAAAGTGACCAATTTAAGGGCCCATGAAGCCCGCTACTCGAACCTCCTTTCCATCTCCCAAGCCCTTGCCAGTCCCCACCGTGCCGGAACCGTCCACCCTCGGATTACGCCAAAAATCGCCGACCAGCAGGCTCTCGTTGTGGGGCGTAGGTCGCTTCCCTGCCCTGCTCAGTGGCCTGATTGCCTGGGCTGTCACCATTACTGCCTCAGCTTGGGGTCAGCAGCCAGCCAACCTGGCGCGGACGACCGCTGGGCCAAGTGGCCAAGTCGAGCTCGGCATCGACCACCTCGCAGCCTTGGACTTTCGCCCGCTCGAGGGCCAGCGGGTGGGCCTCCTGACCCACCGCGCCGGCGTCAACCGCTCCGGTACACCGACCTGGGAAGTCCTGCACCGCGCCCGCGAGGTGAACCTCGTCGCCCTTTTCGGCCCAGAACACGGCATCGACGGCATGGCGGGGGCGGAGGCTTACGTAGAGCATCGCCTCCACCAGCCGACGGGCCTCACCGCCTACTCGCTTTATGGGCCAACTCGCAGCCCGACGCCGGAAATGCTGGCGCAACTCGACACGGTCGTCATCGACCTCCAGGACATCGGTGCCCGCAGTTACACCTACATCAGTGCCATGAAGCTGATGATGGAGGCGTGCTTCCGCGAGGGTAAGCGCGTCGTCGTTTTAGACCGACCCAACCCCCTTGGCGGGCTCAAGGTCGATGGCCCTGGGCTCGACCGCGAGCTAAAGTCCTACGTCGGAGCCTTTCCCATCCCCTACGTCCACGGCATGACCATCGGCGAGCTGGCGCGGATGGCCCTGGGTGAGCGGGGTTGGCTCGACCTCACCCCAGAGCAACGGGCGCAGGCCCGGCTGACCATCGTGCCGATGCGCGGCTGGCAACGAGACTGGCTCTGGCCGGAAACGGGCCTAGCCTGGGTGCCGCCCTCACCGGCCATACCTGACTTCGCCGCCGCCCTCGGCTACAGCATGACCGGGCTCGGATGCCAACTAGGCGGCTTTCGCCACGGCTTCGGGACACCTTACGTCTTTCGCCTCCTCAGCTACCCTGGTCTCACACCCGAGGCCCTCCTGGAACGTCTGAACTCCCTGAACCTGCCCGGACTCAAGTATCGGATTATCCGCTTTCAGCATCAGGGAAGGCCTCAGACCGGCGTTTACGTGCTGATTGACGACTGGGACCGCCTGCGCCCCACCGAACTCAGCTTCCACCTTCATCGCCTCGCCGCAGACCTCCAAGCCCCTGCCAACCCCTTCTCGGAAGCGACCCCAGCGCAGCAGCTACTCTTCAATAAGCACACCGGCAGCCAAGTCTGGTGGGACGAAATCACCCAGCGCGGCGCCGACGCCCGCACCGCCCCGTATTTCACCCGCTGGCACCAGGAAGCCCTTGCCTTCCAGTCCCGCGCCCGCGCCTACTGGATTTATAGAACTGCCGAGTGAGCCCCGACCCTTGAGCACCGTCGGAACGACCCGAGACCGACCGCGAGCACCGGAAACTCCCGCAACGGAGCCGATGCCGACCTTGAGAGCCAAGACCCGGTCTTGGTCGCCTGCCCAGTTGCCCAGGGATTTTTCTGTGGAGGAGACCTTCCGGTCGCCGGAAAGGCCCCGATGGAGGGTTGCCAGCGCCGCAAGGCCCGGCCACCATCACGCAATGTCGAAACCCCCTTACGCGGCCCGAGACGATACCGTCTGGCCGAAACGCCCCGCCCAACCCGCACTCCCGCCGGCAGAAGCCCACCCTGCCGACCTCCCGGCGGAACCTCCCCGGCGGGGCCCCTGGAAGGCCGACGCGCCGCAGCGCAAAGTTTCGCCCGTGCCTCGCCAGCCGAAAACGGACACCCCACATCGGGAACCCGCTGAGACTGCTGGGGACTCTTTTACGCTGACGCGCCAGCCACCTTCTCCAGTGCCTGCACCCCGAGAGGATGACTTTGCCCTCGGAAGCGCGGACGGTGCCCCCGCAGGCGAAAACCCCACCGGCAACGCCCCGCCGGAGGTCCCGTTGCCGACCCTACAGCTCAAGTTCGTCCGCTTTCAGCCGGCCATTTTCTCCAGGATGGTCGAGGGTCGCTTACGGGGCCACGCTGCCGGCTCCCTCGTGCAAGTGCTCGACCCAGACGGTCGGCCCTTTGGCACCGGCATCGTCAACCCCGCCGCCCGCGTGCCGCTGCGCGTTTACCACCACGGCCCCCAACCCGTCGGGGAGGCCTACCTCGACGCCCTGCTGACCGACGCCCTGCACCTCCGCCAAGACCTCCTGAAGCTGCCGGCCACGACCAACGCCTACCGCGTCGTCAATGCCGAGGGTGATGGGCTCAGCGGGCTGACCATCGACCGTTTTGCCGAAACGCTGGTGGTGGAGGTGTCAACCCTCGGGATGTATCAGCGCCTCGCCCGGTGGCTCCCCACGCTCCACCAAGCCCTCGGCACCCGCACTGCCGTCGTGACGGCTTCGGAAGAGAATCGCGCCCAGGAGGGAATCCCGGAACTGCCCCACCCGCCCCACCAACGCCAAAAAGTCCGCGAAAATGAGGTCATCTTTGAGGTCGATTTCGCCGCTGGCCACAAAACGGGCTTTTTCTGTGACCAGCGCGACAACCGGCGCCGCCTGGCCGCCATCACCGGCGGGCACCGGGTGCTCGACCTCTGCTGCTACACCGGCGGCTTTGCGGTCTATGCCGCCACCATTGGCGGTGCCACCCACGTGACCGGGGTCGATCTCGATGAAGACTCCATCGCCCAGGCCAAGCGCAACGCCAACCTCAACCAGGTGCCTGGCAACCGCCAGTCCTTCCTCCACGCCGACGCCTTCTCCTACGCCCGCCAGCTTCACCGCAACGGTGAAACCTTCGGCGTGGTGATGCTCGACCCGCCCAAACTCGTCCACGGGCGCACCGAAGAGGCTTTCGCGGAGGGCGAGCAAAAATACCACGACCTGAACCACCTCGCCGCGCGCCTGGTGGCTCCCGGAGGCTGGTTCATCACCTGTAGCTGCTCCGGCCTGCTTTCCGCCGCCGATTTTGAGTCGATCGCCATCCGAGGCATCCACCGCGCCGGGCGACGCGCCCAGATCATCGAGCGCACCGGCCCCGGCCCCGATCACCCAGAACGCTCCAACCACCCAGAAGGACGCTACCTTAAAGTGCTCTGGTGCCGACTTTTCTAGCCAGCCCCTCCGCTGCCCAGTCACTCATCCGCCGCCCAGTCACCGCTTGGCAGCCCAGCTCCTCCTCCCCGGCTGCTCGACGACCTAGGCCCACCCTTGACGACCTAGGCCCACCCTTGACTACGGAGGCTCAGGCTTGACGACCGAGGCAGACTCACCCACAACCAACAACTTACCAAAATCCAACGATGTCCAACTCCATTGCCGAGCGCGTCTTTGCCAAGCGCACCAGTGTCCAACAGGTCGAAGAAGGCCGCGAACTAGCCCCTAAGTTCGACGAAAACGGGGTCATCCCCTGCGTCTGCCTGCACGCAGAGACCCGTGAAGTCCTGATGTTCGCCTACATGAACCAGGAAGCCCTGCTCAAGACCATCGAAACCGGCCTCGCCCACTACTGGTCGCGATCACGCCAAAAGCTCTGGAAAAAGGGCGAAAGCTCCGGAATGCTTCAGAAAATTGAGCGGATGCTGGTGGACGACGACCAAGATTGCGTGGTCATCGAGGTCTCCCTGACCCAGCCCACCGTCGGCGGGGCCGAGGCCTCCTGCCACGTCGGCTACCGGAGTTGCTTCTACCGCGCTGTTCCCACCGGCTCCCTGCCGGAATCCGTCATCGCCCTCGACTTCGTCGAATCCGAAAAAGCCTTCGACCCCGTCGCCGTTTACGGAGACGCCCCTAACCC
>DAIQNO010000184.1:0-1392 GCA_036788355.1 Opitutales bacterium
GCGCTTCGTGATAAATATCGTGCAAGAAGTGATTTAAGGCGAGGATGCGCTGCGTGAGGCCCCGCTCCAGCATCGACCACTCGTCCGCCGGGATGATGCGCGGCATTAGATCGAAAGGAAAAATGCGCTCGGTCCCCTCGTGGTCGCTATAGACCGTAAAGGTGATGCCCTGCATCAGCATCGCCTGCTCGACGGCCTCACAGCGACCTTGAAAATCTTCCGGCTGGAGAGCCTTGAGACGATTGAACAACCGCTCGTAGTGAGGACGCGGTTGACCCGACGCATCGACCATTTCATCAAAAAAACCGTCGGCTTGGTAGCGGCTAAGATCCATGTAAAAAGAGTTTTCTGGAAATCAAAAACGGAAGCCCGCTAATCGGGGAATGAAGATCTAGCGTCGTCCTAAAGGACATTCAGTGGTTAGGAAGGTATAGTTGAAAACAGGAACACTGTCGATATTGCTAAACCGGGCCGCAAAATCCGTGCCGAATTGCCGACTGGAGCAGGTCTATTTTGGAGATTGGCGGAAAATCCTCCGCCAGAAGGGGATTTTGGCAGAGCGGTTGTCTTGCTCTTGGGGAGTCTCCGGGGCCGCCGCGACCTCGCGGGCCAGGGATGCCTCTTCGGCAACGATAGAATGGGCGGCGGCAGCGTCGATGACGGGCTGGGTCGCTTCCCGGGGCAGCATCTCGGCGGAAGGTGCCTCTGGTGCTTCAGGGGGGGTCGCTTCGGCGGCCTGGGGCTCTGCATGAACTGCCAGGGCCGCCGCTCCTGCCTCGGCTGTGGTCAGCCCATCGTCACCGGCTAAAATGGTGCCTGCGGAGGCTGCCTGGACAACCTCAGCCTCCTCCAGGGGGTTGGGGGCAAGCGCATTGGTCGGGGCTGCTTCTTGCGGGGATTCCGTAGCACCTGCGGGGGCATTGCGAAAATCTCGGGTGAGGTAGGAAGTCCCGTTCCACTCCCGCAGCAGCAGGCACAGGTGGGTGCTCTCAGCGTGCTCCCAAGGGAGAAATCGGAGGTGCAGATCCGTGCGCTTTTCACCGCCCACTAGCGTTCCCTGGAGGAGCTGCCCGATGCACTGGCCAGTGACCGGCCCGCCGCGATAGGGCTCCGGCAAGGCCCAGAGCTCCAGCGTCAGGCTGCCACTGAGGTTACTGCGACCGCGTGGATTCTCATAGCCCCCCAAAGCAACCTCGATCCCCCGTTGGGAGACCAGAAACTGCACCGGGTCGAGCAGGCTCGGCTGCAGAAACTGATGCGCCGGATCGAGCAACCGTTGGTCCTCCCAGACCGTCGGGGTGGAGACCTCGGCCACCGCCAACACCAGTTGATAGACACCGCGCACCGACTCCGCCAGCGTCGCTTCCGCTTTGACCTCGGTCAGGGAACCAC
>DAIQNO010000184.1:1402-5371 GCA_036788355.1 Opitutales bacterium
ACGGCAAGCTGGGCGACCAAAAAGCCGACGCCCCCTTCCGCGGTCGGCGCGACTTCGCAGGCCCAGAGCTGCACCAGCGGCGTGAGGGCAGACTCGCTAAGGTTGTCCAATCGCTCAATGATGAAGGTCGCTACGTCTCCGTGGATCTCGCAGGTCGCAGAGCCCGAGAGCAGGAAACGTGGAGCTTGCTGGAGCGTGGTTGGGATCATGATGCCGATACGTGAAGCAGGGAGGATGCCGCGAGGCCCGGTTAGGGGGGTCGGTGAAATCGGAAGGGTCGCTGGTTGGAGGTAAACGAGTGGGCAACTTTGACGATCAAATCCTCACCATTGGGCCTGAGTGACCGGGCCGCGCAGGTCAAGCGTGATGGGAAAATCAGCCGTTCCTTGCACCAGCGGCGGCATCTTAAGGATGCCGGTGGTGTGCCCAGTGGTCTCAAAGCGGCTCAGGCGGCGACCTTCGGCCTCATAAGCGTTGACCGGAAAGACGTCATAGCTGCGGCCTCCAGGGTGGCTGACGTGGTAGCGGCAGCCGCCCAGTGAAACGCGGTTCCAGAGATCGACCACGTCGAAGACCAGCGGCGTATCCACGGGGATAGTCGGGTGCAGGCACCGCGGGGGCTGCCAGGCACGAAACCGCACCCCAGCCACGTATTCCCCGACGGTTCCGGTCGGAGCCAGCGGCACCGGTTGACCGTTGCAGGCCACCGCAAAGCGCTCCGGAGTCAGGCCGCAGACCTTTACCTGCAGGCGCTCGACCGAGGAATCGACGTAACGGGCGGTAGCACCACCAGCGGCCTCTTCCCCCAAGACGTGCCACGGCTCCAGCGCCTGGCGCAGTTCGAGGTGGATGTCCCGGACGTTGATTTGCCCATAGAGCGGGCAGCGAAACTCCAGGTGGGGCTTCAGCCAGGCGGCATCGAACGGCATCCCCCAGGAGGTCAGGTCGTGGGCCACGTCCTCTAGGTCGCGGCCTAGAAAGTGCGGCAACATCCAACGGTCATGGAGGTCGGTGCCCCAACGGACTAGCCGCTGCGGCTCGTAGGGATGATCCCAGAACCGCGCCACAAGCCCCCGCAGAATAACCTGTTGCACGAGGCTCATCCGGGCGTGTGGCGGCATTTCAAAGGCCCGCAACTCCAAGAGACCCAGCCGCCCGCTGGCCGAGTCCGGAGAAAACAGCTTATCGATGCAGAACTCCGCTCGGTGGGTGTTACCCGTGACATCGGTGAGCAGGTCGCGGTAAATCCGGTCGACCAGCCACGGCGGGCAGTGGCCGCTGGCCATCTGGCGGTCGAGCTCTCGATGGGCGACCTCCAGCTCAAAGAGGCTGTCGCTGCGAGCCTCATCCAGCCGCGGAGCCTGGGAGGTAGGCCCAATAAACATTCCGGAAAAGAGATAGGACAGTCCGGGGTGTTGCAGCCAGTAATTCAGCAAGCTGCCCAGCAGCTTGGGGCGGCGCAACAGCGGGGAATCGGTCACCGTCGGCCCGCCGATCACGATGTGGTTGCCGCCTCCGGTGCCCGTGTGACGACCGTCGAGCTGAAACTTTTCCGAAGTCAACCGGGACTGCCGGGCTGCCTCGTAGAGAAAGGTGGTGCGTTCAGTCAATTCAGCCCAACTCAGTGCGGGATGGATGTTGACCTCGATCACCCCAGGGTCGGGCGTCACCTTCAGCGTCTCGATCCGGGGATCTGGCGGCGGCAGATAGCCCTCGATAATCACGGGCTGGTCGAGCTGGGCCGCCGTCGCCTCGATTGCCGCCAGCAGGTCGATGTAGTCTTCCATGCCGGCCACTGGCGGCAGGAAGACGAAAAGGTTGCCCCCGCGAGGCTCGATGCACAACGCTGTGCGGACAATCCAAGGGGCGGGCTGGCCTGGCACCACCGGTGCGTAAGCCGCCGCCAGCGTGGTCGGACGCGGGCGGAGGTGAGGCGGAACTTGACCGCCAAATTGCGAGAAGTAGTCCCCCCACGGGTTGATGGCCGCAACCTTCAGCTCGCCCGTGACGGGTTGGACGTATTGCCGTGCCAGGGCTTGGTGTTTCGGAAGCGGTGGCGGTTCAAAAGGCATCGACGGATCCGCCGGAGCCCGATTATCAGGGTCTTTCGCCCAAGGCAGGGAATCCAGTGGCAGCCGCAGACCCATCGGTGAGTCCCCGGGAATCAGGTAAAGCGTGTTCGGACGGGTCGGCCACGGCCCGGTTAACCAGCAATACTGGCCAGCACCGTCATAACCACGCTCTAGCGGCAAGGCATAGCCCACTACCTTGTCTAACCCCTGCTCAAAAACCCTCGCCAGCCGCTCTCTTTCCAGCGGATCGCGGACATGGTTGTTGATCGGATCGACATTCACCGGCAGCCGCCGCTCTCGCCAGAGGTAGTAGTAGTTATCCTCATAGCCAGGGCGTAAATACTCATCCGTGAGCCCCAAAATGCCGCACAACGTCCGGGAAAATTGCTCCGCTACGACCTCATCCGCCGTTCCCTTTTCACGGATATCGGCCAGCAGTTTCGGGTTCTCCCAGATGGGCTGGAAATCACGCCTCCACAGGCAGGAATAGGCCCAACGGGGGAGCTGCTCGCCCGGATACCATTTTCCTTGGCCGTAATGCAGGAGGCCGCCCTTTCCGTAGTGGTCATACAGGCGCCGTAGCAGGTCTTCGGCCCGCTCCCGCTTTTCCTTCCCCTGGGCTTCCGTCGTCCACTGCGGGCTTTCAAAGTCCTCCGCCGAAATAAACGTCGGTTCACCGCCCATACTCAGGCGCACATCGCCCGCCACCAGTCGCTCATCAATGGCCTTCCCGAGCGCGTCGATGGCCGCCCACTGCTCCTCGGAGTAGGGCAGGGTGGTCCGCGGAGCCTCGAAAATCCGGCGGACATCCATCTCAAAATCAAACTCCACCTCGCTCGGATCGACCCCCCCGCTGATCGGGGCGGCACTGCGCGGCTCCGGGGTCGCCGCCAGCGGGAGATGCCCCTCACTGGCAAAGAGGCCCGACGTGGGGTCGAGGCCCACCCAGCCGGCCCCTGGCAGGTAAACCTCCGTCCATGCGTGCAGGTCGGTGAAGTCCACCTCGGTGCCCCCAGGCCCGTCGAGCGGCTTCACATCAGCCTTGAGCTGGATCAGATAGCCCGAAACGAAGCGCGCTGCCAGGCCCAGATGCCGCAAAATCTGCACCAGCAACCAGGCAGAATCTCGGCAGGAACCAGAACGCTTCTCCAGGGTCTCCTCAGACGTCTGCACCCCTGGCTCCAAGCGGATCAGGTATTTTATATCGCGTTGCAACCGCTGATTGAGCTGCACCAAAAAGGTGTTGGTCTCCACCTTCGATTTCTGGTCCACCTCGTCCAACCATGCCTGTAGCAGCGGGCCCGGTGCCTCTACCCTCAGGTAAGGGCGCAGATCCTCGGTAATGTCGTCACCGTAACTAAACGGAAAATGCGTGACCTCGGGTTCGAGGAAATAGTCGAAAGGGTTAATGGTCGCCAATCTCGCCACCACGTTCACCTCAACACAAAACTCTGTCGTCTTTTCCGGGAATACCAGACGGGCCAGGTAGTTGCCGAACGCATCTTGCTGCCAGTTGATGAAATGATCCGCCGGCTCGACTCTCAACGAGTAGCTCAGCACCTCCGTCCGGCAATGCGGAGCCGGCCGCAGCCGCACGACCTGCGGCCCCAGAGTGACCGGGCGGTCGTAGCGGTAACGTGTCAGGTGGTGCAGCTTAACATCAATGGCCATATCGTCGTTTTTAAAGGAAAATGGGGCGGCTGACCCTTGGCCAGCGCAAAATGCCCCACCTCGCGCCGAATTGTGGCCCACCCCAAGCCCCTTTCCCAACCCCAACCCCCGCCCCCAATCACGATCACTCCGCCCCCGCCATCGACTCCGACCTTTGACAGGCCTTGGTCGTCCAATAAAGACAAAAGGTGCCTTCGTATAACTCGTTTGCCTCCTCGCCAGGGAT
>DAIQNO010000185.1:0-5365 GCA_036788355.1 Opitutales bacterium
GCGACCGCGACCTGATCGAGCGCGAGGCGCTGCCGCGTTTCCTGCAATTACAGGGTCTCTACACCGCGCAGATTAGCCCCTTTGGCCAGCGCCATGCGGCGCGGCACTTCTTCGCCGGCTTTAACGAAATCCACAACACCGGGCAGGCCGGCATGGAGTCGGCAGAGGTCGTCACCCCGGTCGTGGAGCGGTGGCTCAAAGAGCACGCAGCCAAAGACAACTGGTTTTTGCACGTCAACTACTGGGATCCCCACACCCCGTATCGAACTCCGGCAGAGTATCCTAACCATTTTGCCCAGGATCCGCTGCCAGAATGGCTTACCGACGAAGTTTTCGCCCGGCACCGGGAGAAAGTCGGCCCGCACGGGGCCCGCGAAATCTCCATGTGGCACTCGGAGCCAGACCCGCAATACCCAAAGCACCCTGGCGAGCTGCGAGACCGGGCCGACTTGCGGGCGATGATCGATGGGTATGACAATGCCGTCCGTTACGTTGATGACCAGGTGGGCCGCATTGTGCAGTGGCTCAAGGAGGCGGGTGTTTACGACGATACAGTGATCATTATCTCGGCGGATCACGGCGAGAACCTCGGTGAACTCGGCATTTACGGAGAACACGCCACCGCTGACCACGCCACCACCCACCTGCCGCTGATTATCCGCTGGCCGGGCAAGACGCGCCCAGGATCGACCGACGGCGGCCTGCGCTACCACCTCGACCTGGCACCAACCATCGCCGCCTTGCTCGGGCAGCCGCCCTGCCCGTCCTGGGACGGTCGTAGTTATGCCTCGACCATTACGGAAGGCGCGGACACCGGGCGCGAGGCCCTGGTGGTCGGGCAATGCGCCCACGTCTGCCAGCGCAGTGTCCGCTTTGGCGACTGGATGTATATCCGCACCTACGACGACGGCTACCACCTCTTCCCCAGGGAGATGCTCTTCAACCTCCAAGAGGACCCTTTCGAGCAGGTGGACCTGGCGGCCCAGGAGCGGGCGGTCTGTGACCGAGCGGTGCGCCACCTGATGGATTGGCAGGATGAGATGATGGCCACGGGAACCAGCGACACCGACCCGCTCTGGACGGTGATGCAGGAGCACTCCCTGATCTACAACCGCGGGCAGCTTCCGGCGTATTGTGCCCGGCTGGAGGCCACCGGTCGGGGCTGGGCGGTGCCCGAGCTGCGCCGCCGCCACCCGCACGAGTTTAGGAACCTCCCTCGCCCTTGAGCCATGCGTAACGTCCTTTTCATCACCACCGACCAACAGCGCTTCGATTCCCTGGGTTGCAACGGTTCCGCCGTGGCCAAGACGCCTCACCTGGACGAGCTGGCCGCCGAGGGTTGCTGCTTCAAGAATCACTTCGTGGCCAACCCGGTGTGCAGCCCCTCACGCGGCAGCATCTGGACAGGGGAATACCCCTCGCGCCACGGCTTGTGGGCCAATGGAGGCACGCTGCCGACCGACCTGCCGACCATTCCGCAAACTTTCAACGCGCACGGATTTCAAACTGCCCACTTTGGCAAGCTGCACCTGGTGCCGATCTTGAACCGCGTCGATCCCCACCCGCACTACGGCTTTCAGGTCTGCGAGGTTGCCGAAGGCGACCAGCAATACCCGCCCCACGACGCCTACTTCAACTGGTTGCGCCAGCGGGCACCGATGGCTTTTGCGGAGTATTTAGAAGAGCTTTATACGCAGGGTCAGACCAAGGGTTACACCTCGAAATTGCCCGAGGAGCTGCACCTGTCCACCTGGCTGACGCAGCGGACCAGGCACTGGCTGGAAGCCGAGCGCAACCCCGAGCAGCCCTTCTTCCTCTCCGTGGGGTTCTTCGATCCCCACCACGCCTTCAATCCGGTCGAGCCCTACGCCAGTGCCTTCAAGGAGGCGGACCTCCCGATGCCGCCCGATGATCCGGCCTTTTTTGAGGGTAAACCGCCGCACTACCGGAAGCGATCCGACATCCTGTCCCACCACACCCGCGACCCCCAAAAAATGGGTGCCACCCAGCGTGCCTACCACGCGATGGTTCACCATGTGGATGCCTGTATCGGCCAACTGTTACAGACCCTCGACCAGCTCGGCCTGCGCGAAACGACCACCGTGGTGTTTACCTCGGATCACGGCGAGCTGCTCGGGGACCACGGAATGCTGTGGAAAGGGCCATTTTTGCTGGATAGCCTCCTACGAGTTCCGCTGATTATCCGAAGCCCGGGCCTTGCGCCAAAAGACGTCACCGAACTGACCTCGGCGGTGGACTTTTACAGCACGCTGCCCGCGCTGGCGGGCCTTTCCATCGCTGACCCACGGCAGGGACTTCCGATGCTCAACGCAGCGGGTGAGACCTTCCCTACGGGCCACCACGAAGAAATCTACGCGGAATGGGATGAGCCGGGTAACGGCCCGACCCGCACCGTCCGATGCCTCCGGAACCAAAACTACAAGCTGATCCTCTACCCAGGCCGGGAGGTGGGCGAGTTTTACGACCTGCAAGCCGATCCTGGCGAAATCCGGAACCTCTACGGTGCTTCCGAAAAGTCCCTGGTGGCCGCACGCGAGGCGATGCAAGACCGCCTCCTGCACCATTACCACCGGGAGCGGCCTGACGTAGCAATCTCTCCGGGCTGGTGAGCCGCCCGGAGGCCGGGTGCATGGCCGACTTGAGCGTCGGCACCGCAGCCAAAACAGGCCCTGGGACTTCCCAGGCCCTCACTGGCATGACAATTGTGTGGGAAACGTGAACGGAACCCGCTTTGGAAATTGTCGGCACCGCACCGAGCGCGCATACATAAGTCTGTCCCTCATGAAATACCCCAATCCTTCTAATCCACGTCCTTACGTTCGTTCCGCTCCGGCGGTTCTTTCTGGCGCCGGTTTTGGCGATCGTCACCCGAGATCCTGTTTAATGGGAGCATCGAGCCGCTACCATCCGTCAGCAGCGTTTCAAGGTGCATTCAACGCCATCGCCCTTTGGCCAGTCCTGCTGGCGGCGTTTATCACGTTGTGCCTGGCACCCGCGTCGGCATCCCCGATGGAGCCGGAACCCGACATCTCCTACGAAAATCTCGTGTTCAAGAAAAAGCCCGGCGTGAGCGAAGCGGCGATCCGCAGCATCCTGGCCGGGGAATCGGTGAATGGTAGCTCGATGATCTCCTCCGACCTGCGCCTCGGAACGGTCACCCTCGAAGAAATGACCGACGAGGCCGCCCAGAATCTGGGAATGCGAGCCCAACAGGCCACCCGCAAGCGCCTCTTCGGTGAACAACCCGAGGTGCCGGAGACGGATCAAGAAATCCGGGAACGGGGGCGCCGGGAGCGCATCCGGCGGGCCATCGAGCGCCTCCAAGCCAGCGGCCTGGTTGAATACGCCGAGCCCGACTACCTGCTGGAACTCCAAGCAGTGCCCAACGACCCGCTCTACCCGGAAATGTATGGCCTCCAGCAGATCAATGCCCCGGCCGCCTGGGATATTCGCACCGACGCCTCGTCCGTGGTCGTCGCCGTCGTCGATTCAGGCATCAATTACAACCACCCCGACATTCGGCCTAACATCTGGCGGAACCCTGGGGAAATCCCTGGTAACGGGATCGACGACGACGGTAACGGCTTCATCGATGACATCCACGGTGCAGACTTTGTTAACAATGACTCCAATCCCATGGACGATAACAACCACGGGACACACGTCGCAGGAACGATTGGTGCCAAAGGCAACAACGGCATTGGCATTACTGGTGTGGCCTGGTCGGCTCAGCTCATGGCAGTGAAAGCCTTTGATGAATACGGACGTGGCCTCACCTCACGCTCGATTTTGGCTCTCGATTACGCCCGCCGCAATGGCGCGCAAATCATCAACGCGTCCTGGGGTGGTTCCTTTTATTCTCAAGGTATCCGGGACATGATGGAAACGCTCCGACAGGAGGACATTATCGTGGTGGCGGCTTCCGGGAACAGCAACAGAAACGTGGACAATAGCCCGCACTACCCGTCGAATTACCTCTCTAACAACGTCGTAAGTATCGGCGCGACTAATGACAAGGCTGGCATCGCCGCATTTTCAAACTTCGGGATGCTGACGGATCTTTTCGCACCTGGAGATTTCATCCTCTCCACCATCGCGAGTAACCAATATGAGCAGTTTAGAGGAACCTCAATGGCCACCCCTCACGTCACCGGAGCTCTGGCCCTTCTCAAAGCGCATTTTCCCACCGAATCTGCACAGCAACTCATCAACCGTCTTCACCGGAGTGCAACCTACGCGAACATTTACAACGGCAAAGCACTGACCGGCGGACGCCTCAACCTTTTCGGGGCGTTTTCTGCCTCGAACACCCCGATTAACAACACCTTTGATGAGCGCCTTACCGTTACCACACCATCTGCCAAGCTGCGGACGACCTTTCACGGTGCTTCGATTCAAGCGGGTGAGCCGCTGCATGCCGGCGTGATGTGCGAAGGCACAGTCTGGTATTCTTGGAGGCCGAACCGAGACACCCCTGCCAAGGTTTCAACCAAGCGCAGCATTGGCGACACCGTAGTTGCGGTCTATACCGGAAGCACCCTGACCAATCTGACGCTCGTGGCGGCAAATGACGATGCCAATGGGACTTCCCAAGCCGAAGTTAGCTTCATGGGTGCCAAAAACACCAATTACGTCATCGCTGTGGGCCTCAAAGCGGGCACGACAGACCGCAGCACCAACGTGGAGATCGAAATGACCTCCTTTCCGTCCAACGACGATTACGCCAACGCCCAAGATCTCGGCGGAGATTATGACGTATCCGTCGATGCCAGCTCGGTCGGCGCAAGTTTGGAAACCGAAGAACCGTCAACCTTTGTGCTCACCGGACGGACATATTCCTTCGGTGCCACCGTCTGGTATCGCTGGGTGGCCCCCGAAACTCGTTATGTCGAATGCTTCACGCTGAACACCGACTACGACACGACGCTCTCCGTTCATACCGGGGCGACGATGGCCACCAGTCAACGCATTGCCTTTAACGACGATGCCAACAGAAATACCCAGGATTCCCGAGTCGGCTTCAAAGCCACGATGGGACAGGTCTATCACATCGGAGTCGGTGGTTATATCGCCCACACCGGGAAGTTTCGACTGCGCGTCGTTAGCGATACTGAGAACCGTGCGCCCACTGGAACTATTCAGGCCACGCCGGTTTCGCTGACCGAGCCACTCAAGATTTCCTTCGCAGTTCCGGATGCAGCCGATGTCGATGGCAGCATCAAAGGCTATCGATGGGACTTTGGCGATGGCAGCCCCACGAAAACGGGTAGAAATCAGACTCACAACTACCCCGCTCCCGGAGTCTATCTCGTGGAACTCGTCATTACGGACAATGAAAACAAGG
>DAIQNO010000186.1:0-5333 GCA_036788355.1 Opitutales bacterium
TGGCGGTGAATCGAGGAAACTCAAAGAGAGCACAGTGGCGGCCCCCGGTTGGCGGCGCTCAGGAGTCATAATGGGCGTGTTTTTCCAGCCAGCGGCTCCAGAGGCCCATCGGCACGGTGAGGATGAGGTAGCCGAGGGCGAGCGGGAGGTAAACCTCGAAAGGGCTGAAGGTGTTGGCGTCGATCTGCTGGGCCTGGAAGGTGAACTCTCCGATGGCAATGATGCTGAGCAGGGAGGAGTCCTTGATGAGGTTGGCGAACTGGCCCACGAGGGGGCTGAGCATCACCCTGAGGGCTTGGGGGAGCACGATGTGGCGGTAGGTCTGGGCGGTCGTCAGCCCGATGGCCCGCGCACTGTCCCACTGGCTTTTTCCGACGCTCTGGAGGCCGCTGCGGATGATTTCGCTGAGGTAGGCACTACTGAAGACGGCGAGCACGAGGATGCCTACCGGTAAGCGCCAGACCCCGGCGGCACCGTGAAAGAGGACATACCAGCCAAAGAGGAGCTGCACCAGCAGCGGGCTGCCCCGGATAACCTCCACGTAAATCTTGGCCAGAGAGCGCAAAATCAGGATGCGGCTGCGGGTGGCCAGGGCGATCAGGGAGCCCAGGAGCAGAGCCGTGGTTAGGCTGATGATCGAAATGAGCACGGTGAGGCCCCAGCCGCCCAGAAAAACGCCGCTACGTTGGCGGACGCCTTCCCAGTTCCAGCGGTAGTCAAATTGCCAGAGGATAAAGGTCAGGGCCACGGAGAGCACCAGCAGGGCCAGGAGAAGGTTCAGGGGCCCCGCCGCGACGGGTAGGGGCCGCCCACTCGCGCTGCGTGGCTCTTGCAGATAATCTTGCCAAGCCATGAAGGATAGTTGTCGCGATCAGCGGCAAAAGTCAGGCCAGGGCTTAGAAAATTCTGCGTCTTTCGGTTAAACGCGGCCTAAACGCCGGGAACTGGCGGCGGGGCGGTTGCGAAATCTAGCCCGCCGGTTAAGCTGATCCGTGACCCAGTTGCTGAACCCTTCCAAGATTGCCTATTATCAAGATCGTTTTCTGAGCGAGGTCCGACAGCAGGGCGATCCGCCGGCGGACGACGTCATCGCGGAGCTTTTTCGAGCGGACGGAGGTCGGGGGATGCGGGAAGTGATGCAGAGCCTGTCGGCCAATCGCGACCTGACGGCCACGGGCCTCCCACCGAGCTTAGCGGAGTTCTACCGGGAGCACGGCGTGTTGCCAGAATGGGCCAGCCCGCGGGCGATGCGCGGTGGCGTGGCCTTTTTCCGAAAATACGGAGGGGCGATCATGTCGATGCTCGGCGCCCTTTCGTTGCCCTATTGCTACGCCGGAGCCAACGGGGCGCAGGTGCTCTTTCTGTCGCGGCGGATTTATGAAGATGCCCCTCGGCGGCTTCTGGAGACGGGGCAGTTCGTCCTCGACGTGATGGCCGACGAGGCTTTTGCCACGGGGCGCGGTTTTGCCAGTATTTTGAACGTGAGGCTGATGCACGCCGCGATCCGGCACCATATTCTCGCCAGCGGACGCTGGGATCCGGCCTGGGGGCATCCCATCAACCAAGAGGACATGGCGGGAACCATCGCCGCCTTTAGCTTCATCTGCGTCCGCGGGTTGCGCAAAGCGGGCTATCTGTTGAATGGGGCAGAGACCGACGCTTTTCAGCACCTGTGGAATGTCGTGGGCTCGATCATGGGGGTGCGACGGGAGCTGTTGCCCGATACCGCACGGGAGGCACTAAAACTCGATCAGTGTATCCGGCAGCGCCAGTTTCGCCCGTCGGAAGCTGGGCGCACGCTGACCAAGGCGCTGCTCGAAACAATGTCTCAGGAGCCGATGGAAGGGCTGCCGAAGGATTTCGTGGTCGCCTACTCGCGCTTTCTCTTGGGTGAAGAGATCAGCGACCTCCTCGGGGTGCCGAAGACCGGCTCCACGGGGCGTTTCCTGGAGCTGCTGCAGTTAAGGAACCTCTTCGGCAGTCTCCTTCCCGACCGTCCGGATCCGCAATTAAAACAGATCAGCCGCCTAATCGACGCGGGCCAGGCACAGCAACTCGTCCGCTTTGCCGTCCCGCTCTCGCTTTGAACTAGGCCGCTGCTCGGCGTCGGTGTTGTTAATCGTCTTCGTGGTCGCTGCTGGTGACTTTGGCCTTTTCTCGGTGAGAGTGCCACAATCGCGAGGGTGATCTTGGCCGCCGGTGGTAGGCGTCGGTGCCGGTGATCGTGGCTGAGGATCCGGCGGACCGTCCAAGATTACTGCCGGATGAGCGATCTCTGGGGCCGGAAGCGAGGGTCGATGGTCTCCCCTTGCCAAGTCAGGTCGGGCAGCGTTAGGCCATAGTGGTGGAGAACCTCGCCCACTCATTGTTGATACCCGATATTTGGCAGCAGGAGGCGGTCCGCTACCTGCAGCAGGGTTTCGACGTGGTTGTCGATGCCCCCACGGGCTCCGGCAAGACCTTCATCTTTGAGTTGTTCGTTGAGCAGGGCTTGCGGCGACAGGCGGTTTACACCGTGCCGACGCGGGCGTTGGCCAACGACAAGCTGGTGGAGTGGCGCCAGAAAGGGTGGAACGTGGGGATTTCGACGGGCGATGTGGCGGAGCGGGTGGATGCTCCGGTCGTCGTGGCGACGCTGGAGACGCAAAAGAGCAAGTTTTTGCGCGGGGAGGGGCCGGGCTTGCTGGTGATTGATGAGTATCAGATGCTGGCCGACGACCAGCGGGGCATCAATTACGAGCTGGCGGTGGCCTTGGCACCGGTGGGCACGCAACTGCTGCTGTTGTCCGGGTCGGTGGCCAATCCGGAGCGGATGGTGGCCTGGATGCGTTCCAACGGGCGAGAGGTGGTGCTGGTGCGGCATAAAGAGCGCCCGGTGCCACTGGAGGAGGTGCAGATCGAGGGATTACCGGATCGGCTGCCGGTGGAGGTTCATGGAAAGTGGCCGCGGTGGATTGCCCGCGCTCTGGCGGTAGAGATGGGGCCGGTGCTGGTTTTTGCGCCGCAGCGTAAAACGGCGGAGGAGCTGGCCCGGAAGCTTTCGGCCGCTCTCCCTCTGGCGGATTGGCTGGAACTGTCTCGGGAGCAGCGCCAGATCGCGGGCGATG
Organism: Opitutales bacterium; assembly: GCA_036788355.1. Lineage (GTDB taxonomy): Bacteria > Verrucomicrobiota > Verrucomicrobiia > Opitutales > Cerasicoccaceae > DAIQNO01. The sequence continues at coordinate 3,108 of DAIQNO010000186.1, forward strand.
ACCTCGGTAAACTGCTGCGGAACCGTATCGCCTACCACCACAGCGGGCTGAGCTACCCGCAGCGAGCAGGATTGATCGAGCCCCTGGCCAAAGCGGGTCAGCTCCGGGTGATTGTCGCTACGACGGGGTTGGCGGCGGGTATCAACTTTTCGATGCGGTCCGTCATGGTGACGGAGCGGGAGTATCAGCACGCTGGTCGGACGTTTCCGGTGCGTCCGGACGAGTTGCTTCAGATGTTTGGCCGGGCTGGGCGGCGGGGTCTGGACGCGAAGGGCTACGTTTTGGTGGCGCCGGATCGCCCGCACCTCAGCGAGGCCAAGCCTGCCGTCATCCGGCGCACCAGCCGGGTGGATTGGCCGGCTTTCCTCGCCACGATGCACCAGGCCGTCTTGGAAGGGAGCGACCCGGTGGAGGCAGCGAGAGGACTCGCCCGGCGTCTTTTCAGTGAAAAGAGGATCGTCCTTGGCTTTGAGCGCCTCTTACAGCCCGGAAGAGCCTCGTTAGCGGTCGAAGAGGCAGGAAAACATCCTGGTGCGGGAAGGAAGGCAACCCCTATGGCCCCGCAACCGGTGGCGGCCAATTCCGATGGGGGCTCGATCATGGCTATGCTGATGGCCGACCAGGAGGCTTCAGCGTTGAATCGCGCGGCCCTGGAGGAGCGAGTGGCTGGAGGAGCGCGGCCCTCGCGCCCGCCGGAGCAGAGCCGCTTGGTGGTCGCGGTGGAGATTCCCGTTGGTGTCGAGGTTTCTGTTCCGGTAAAGGCACCCAACGGGAAGGCCGCTGGCGTCGGGCCGACGCGCAAGGTCAAGGAGATGCTTAATTCGACCGGCGGCTGGGAGCGCTTGAAGCCGCCAGTGACGGTGCCGCTCGGGGAGACGCTGATTTTCTTTGAGCAGCGCTGGCAACCGGCGTTGCAGGTGCCGGTGACCTTGGAAAAGGTGCCAGTGGGCAACCTCTGCCGGTTAGAAGGAGCACCGGGGCGTCGTTACGGGCGGATCGTGCCGGTGGCGTGCCTGCCGTCGGAGGAGGGGCAGGGTAGCGTGGTGCTGGTGAAGTGGCTCGCTCGGGCCGTGCGGGCATGGTCGGCCCAGCACCGCCCGACGGCTCCCCGACCGCCGCGATTTTACTCCCTGGAGGAGTTGGAGTCGCAGATTGTGCCGCTGCTGCCGGCCTTGACGGAGGGCGGCGTACCGCTGGGTCTGGAGGCCAAGGGCAACCTGATCCAGGTGCGGCTCGACTACGCCCAAGCCACCGTGCACGCCCGGACGGACTGCGAGGGGGCTCGACTGCTGAACCCCCCGACCCGCGAGGTGGAGCCCGCCGATCACGTCAGCTTCGCCGAGTTGGCGGGGTTCTCCGATCAAGACACGCTCCGGACGACCCCGGCAGAGATTTGGACGCAGCTAGGGCTGATCGACCGGCGGCAGCGCCCGACGCGGCGGGGCGTGCTGGCCAGCTTCTTCAACCACGGTGAGGGTCTGGCGGTGGCGGCGGCCCTCGAAGATGCCAGCTACCCGCTCGGCGAGCTGATTTACGACATGGCCAATCTCCGGGCGGGGCATCGGTTTAATGAGTTGACCCACGGCGGAGGGAGGCTTGCGGCGGTCTGTCGGTTGGCTTATCGAGGCATCAGTGCGCCGGGTTACCTGGAGCATGGGCTGCCGCCGGACTACGGTGAAGGGGCCTCGGAGGTGCTGGCGGTGCTGACGGCCCAGCCGGAGCGACGCCACGAGTTTCTTTCCGGAAATCTCGGCCACGGGGATCTGGAACGGGCCAACGTCGAGTGGCGGTCGCTGTTGAACCACATTGCCTACGCTCCGGACTATGACTGGGCGCGCTGGCGGGAGTTTCAAGACCTGGCTCGCACCTACGTGGCGACCTTTATGGGCATTCCCCGCCCTCAGATCATCCCGGAGCTTCCGATCCAACAAAGAACGCGATTCTCCGGTCGGTTCCTGTAAAGTGGCACCGACTTGGTCGTGAGGAACGGCCACCTTCGGGCGTGGGTGCCCCGGAAGAAGAACTACCGGGGCTTGCCAAGGGCGATGGTTCCGGGAAAGGCTTCAGGATGCTGATTTTGGTTGTTTTGGTGGGTCTGTTAGCCCTGAAGGTCGGGGTGGAGCTGTGGTTAGGGGCGCTCAATCGCCGTGAGTTGAGCCGGCAGGCCGGGGCGGTTCCCGAGGCTTACCGCGAGGTGATGACGCCGGAGGAATACGCGAAGTCGGT
>DAIQNO010000187.1:0-5304 GCA_036788355.1 Opitutales bacterium
CAATTACGCGAGGCAGGTGATCAACGATTCAAAAAACAAGGCGAACAAAGCGATCAATCTAACACCCACCCGCGTCACGCCACGTTCTTGTCGCTTCGTTGTCACAAGTCGCGCCACTGGTGAGGTTGGGTGATCGGTGTTGCTTCGGAGTAGACTTATGTCCAAGTTTCCTGCGCGAGTTCACGTCCTTCTCGCTAGGAAGGCCGACTATGGGATAGTGATTCGCCGAGGCCCATCCAAGTCCGTGTGTGTTATCGGTTGGAATCGGAAGGATGATCACTTTGAAATAGGCCAATGGCTTCGTGGAAGAATCTACGAACGTCGTTGCGACTTATCACCGAACGGCAGATACTTGATCTACTTTGCTATGAACGGGAGGTGGTCGAGCAAAGTGAAAGGTTCTTGGACCGCAATTTCTCGTGCTCCATACCTTAAGGCGATTGGACTTTGGGCAAACGGAAGCTGCTGGAATGGAGGCGGCTTGTTCATGGACGATTCTTCATTCTGGCTGAATTCATTTATGTTCGGACATGAGCAGCAGCAGACGCCTGGAAGCCTCAGAGAACACAAAAAGTTCCCATTTCACGAGAATTACGGAGGTGAATGCCCAGGTGTGTATTATATCCGACTACAGCGTGACGGGTGGACTCTGCTGCGGCACGCCGCTGAAAATCGGCGCGATGGGTATTCCGTTTTCGAAAAGCCGCTTTCGAAAGGTTGGACGCTTGAGAAGACAGCGCACGCATCCATCGACCATCCTGCCGGAAAGGGATGCTATTACGACACTCACCGCCTGATTCATCAAGAGCGGAAAATCGTTTACGACTTCCCAGATTGGGAGTGGGCAGACCTAGACCGTAATCGGCTTGTCTGGATTGATAAAGGTGTGCTATACAAGTCTAATATAAGTTCAAATGGACTTGGATTTGTTAAAGAACTCTATGATTTTAATCCGCTGAAGTTCGAAGCGATAGCCGCACCTTACTAAACAATATGCAGAACAAGGTGCTGGAGGTAACGGCGTAAACACCGGGCGTATATCTTCACATTAGCCGTTGGACTGAAAGCACTCTGAATCCTGGAATTAGTTGTAAGGGCCGAGGGATCTGGCGGCCAGGCATCCATGATTTGACTCGACGGCCCGAGATACGAAATGAGGATTCGATGGAGATAGTGGGCTATCCAAAGATTCTGAGCCACTCCGGTCGCGCAGGCTCTCGACGCGGAAGGATAGGGCCCCAATGACCCGAGGGTAGTCGTTCGGAGGTTAAAGCTCGCAGTTCGCGGTTGCCGAAGGTAAGGTGAGGTCGTTATGGCGTTAATGATGAACTCCAATAGTCAGGCAGAGCCCAGTTTAGCGGTGGTGAAGGCGGCGATCCGCACGGTGGTAGATTTTCCGAAGCCAGGCATCCGTTTTCGCGATGTGTCGCCGTTGTTGGCCCAACCCGAGGCTTGGGCGGTGGCGGTCAAGGCCCTGTCCGAAGTGGCGCGAGGCGCGGGGGTCACGGTGCTGGTCGGCATCGACGCCCGGGGCTTTCTGATGGGCGGCGCCTTGGCCCACCACCTGGGTCTGCCTCTGGTCATGGTGCGGAAAAAGGGGAAGCTGCCCCCCGCGACCGTCGGCGTCAGCTACTCCCTCGAATACGGCCACGCCGAGGTCGAAATGGCCTCCGATGCCCCGGTAGCGGGGCAAAATTGCCTCATTCTCGATGACCTTTTGGCCACCGGCGGGACGGCTCTGGCCGCCGTCGCCCTCCTCCGCCAACTCGGGGCGACCGACGTCCACTTCGCCGCGCTGATCAACCTCTCCGACCTCCCCGGCACCGCTCGCCTAGAGGCAGCAGGCGTTACTGTTCACGCCCTGTGCCACTTTACCGAGGCGGAGTGAGGGCTCTAGTGTTTCCGCAGCTTTCCTTGCAGTCTTAGGCACGACCGCCCGAGGGTCGTCGTGCGAAAATCGCCCCACCATGAAACCTGCCGCTGCCAAGAAAATCCCGGCGGCGGAGGCCCCGCGCGCGGCTCCCAAGAATCCGCCCGCGGCCGTGGCGCCGCCCGAGGTTCCTTCCGAAAATCGGCTGTCGACGGAGGATCGGGCGGCCTTAGCGCGGTTTGAGGCGGAGTTGACGGGGCCTCGGCAGGCATCGCCGCGCACCGTGCGCAACTATCGGCACGCGGTGCTGGATTTCGCGACCTGGGCCGCCGAAAAGGGCGGATGGCCGGGCGGATGGGCGACCGTCGGCACCCGCCAGGCACGGGGCTACCTGATCGCCGCGCAGGAGGGCCTTTCGCGGCGGACGGTCAGCCTGCACCTGTCGGCCTTGCGGGCATTTTTTCGGTTTTTGCAGCGCGAGGGCACGCTGGCCGTCAACCCGCTGGTCGGGCTGCCGGCGCCGAAATTACCCAAAAAACTGCCCCAATTTTTGACCGAGGCCCAGATGATACAGCTGCTGGAGATGCCCCAGCGGTTGCTGGACAACGGCTCGGCCAAGCCGGTGCTGGTCTGGCGCGACCGCCTGGCCATGGAGCTGATTTACGGGGCGGGCCTGCGGGTCAGTGAGGTCTGCGACTTGACCTACGGCCAGGTGGATTGGGCCCAAGGGGCGGCTCGCGTGGTGGGCAAGGGCCGCAAAGAGCGGATCTGCCCACTGGGGGCGGTCGCGCTCGACTGTTTGCGGCATTTTCGCGACCACTACGCCCCTCGCACCGACCGCGAAGCCCCCATCTTGATCAGCAACCTCGGCGGGCCCTGGTATCCGCGGGCGGTGCAGCTCATGCTGAAAAATTACCTCAAACTGGCGGGCCTGCCGGAGGACTTGACCCCTCACAAGCTGCGGCACTCCTACGCGACGCACCTGCTCAACCACGGAGCGCAACTGCGCCTGGTGCAGCAGCTCCTGGGCCACGCCAGCCTCTCCACCACCCAAATCTACACCCACGTCAGCATGGCCCGCCTCAAAGAAGCCCACCGCCAAGCCCACCCCCGCGCCTGAGGGAGGGATTTGGGAGGGGAGGGGGGCAATAATGGCTGACGACTAGCACCCTGCGAGTTAAGTTCACCGCTGAGTCCCAGCCCCAACGGGGCGAAAGGTCAAAGCCCTGGGTGAAGCGAAGCGCAACCCTGGGTCTGCCAACGTTTAAGGTTCAAAGCCCTGAAAGGGCGACAGAAAGGTCGGCGCGGGTGAACTTGACCGAATCGCGAAAAAATTGTGGGAATGATTGCGCCCTTGGGGGTGTCGTCCTTTCAGGACTTTGGTGGTATCACGACCCGTTTACCCAGGGTTACGCTCCTGCGTCGCTCCACCCAGGGCTATCACCTCTCGCCCCGTTGGGGCTGGAATTGAGGGGCGGACTTAGCTCGCAGGACACCTCAGCGGCTTTAACCTGGCGCCGCTCTCGGACTGGTTGGCCTGGCGGATTAGGCTACGACCTTACCTCGCAGGGCACGAGACCGGAGCGGGTCCGGTTTCTATAGCGAAAGTTCCCACCTCGCTGGTCGCAAACAGCAGTGGTTTGGGCGGCACGCAGCGGTGGTCTGGGCTCGTGGGGGTGGTGGGGCTTGACAGCGGGGGGCAGGGTGGGGCGTGGTAGGGGGCATGGAAGCGGCTTACCTGGGATTATTGCGGGCGGTGCGGGACGGCGGTGAGGATCGCCCGGATCGCACCGGGGTGGGCACGCGGAGCCTCTTTGGGGCGCAGCTGCGGGGTGACTTGCGGGAGGGTTTTCCGCTGTTGACGACCAAGCGCATCCACTGGCGGAGCGTGGTCGAGGAGCTGTTGTGGATGCTGCGGGGGGAAACGTCCACCGCGCGGTTGCGGGCGGCGGGGGTGACGATCTGGGATGAGTGGGCCGATGCGGAGGGGCAGCTTGGCCCGGTTTACGGGGCGCAGTGGCGGCACTGGCGGGCCCCGGATGGGCGGGTCATCGACCAGCTCGGGGAGCTGCTGACGGGCCTGCGAGAGCGCCCTCACAGTCGGCGGCACATCATCAGCGCGTGGAACCCCGCCGACCTGCCTGACGAGTCGCGGAGCCCGCAGGCCAACGTCGCCGAGGGGCGGATGGCTCTGGCTCCGTGCCACGCTTTCATGCAGTTTTACGTTAGCACGGCGGGCGGCTTGAGCTGCCACCTTTACCAGCGCAGCGCCGATCTGTTTCTCGGCGTGCCGTTCAACATCGCCTCCTACGCCCTGCTGACCCACCTGGTGGCGGCTCAGGTGGGCCTGCAGCCGGAGGTGCTGGTGATGAGCTTCGGGGATGTTCACCTTTACCGGAACCACTTTGGCGCGACCGATGGCCCGGCGGAGACGTGGGCTCCGGTGGATCGGCAGCTTGCGCGGGCGCGAGAGTGGCGGAATCCGCCGACCCTGCACCTGCACCACGTTCCGGCGCGAATCGAGGAAACCACTTTCGCGGACCTCGACCTGCGGGACTACCACCCCCACGGCAGCCTTCCGGCCCCGATTGCGGTGTAGGTTTTCCCCGCCTGCTTTGCGATTGAGTTCCTGGGGCAGGGCGATCACACTCTCTGTCCATGAAGGTTATCCCATTTTGTCGGTTGCGGGCTCGGGCTTTTGTCGCCCAGAGCACCTTGAGTGTCTGGATGGCCGTGGTGCTGTTTCAGGGCTTTCCTGCCGTGATCGCCCAGGAGTCCGCGCACGGCACGGGTAACCGCCCGGTGGCCGAGGCGTATCGGTTGCAGGTCGGGGACGAGGTCACGGTCAGCGTCTTTGAAGAAGGGGCTCTCGGCGGGCGTTTCGTCATCGACCTCGGGGGCAAGATCCGGCTGCCGCTTCTGGGTGAGGTGGCGGTCGCGGGTGCCACCGTGCGCGAGTGCGAGGCCCTGCTGGAGGCAGAATACACCAGCCAGCGCTACCTGCGGAACCCGCAGGTGACGGTGACGATCGATAGCTACACGGCAGCCCTGGTGACGATCCTTGGGGAGGTGCGCCGTCCGGGGGTCATCCGGCTGCCGCTCCAGGCCACTTCGCTGGACATTGTGGAGTTGATTGCGCGGGCCGGGGACTTTACCGACATCGCCAACCGGGAGCGCGTGGTGGTTAAGCGCACCCCTGCCGATGGCTCACCGGAACGGGAGTTTGAGGTCAACGTGAAGGCCTTGCTCGAAGCGTCCGGGCGCAATCAGCCGGCACGTTTTGAGGTGTTGCCGGGCGACACCGTTTTCGTGCGCCGCAGTTTCCTTTAACCAGAGTCACCGGTATTCTGGGCCTTCCCGATTTCGACCCCGAAGCCTCTTTCCCGATTTCCCTCCGATGAGTTTTGCGCCCAATTCTTTCCCGCCAAGCGGCT
>DAIQNO010000188.1:0-5304 GCA_036788355.1 Opitutales bacterium
ATCGTTGAGTGCTGCTCCGCGCTGGCTGCCCCCGCACCCGGGCCGACGCGGTGCAAGACGCCGACTAGGGTAGCCGGGCAGCGACCCAGCGTTTTCGCCACGCGGCCCGTTCCCCTTGCCAGGGGCGCGGAGAACGGTCATTTTTCGGTTGATGGCGGCGACCCTCTTGATTGTCGATGATGAGAAGCACACCCGCGATGGCCTGCAGGCGGCTTTCGAGGAGGATTTCGATGTCTATCTGGCTCCCGACGCCGACACCGCCCTCCGCCTGCTCGACGAGGAGCCTTTCGATGCCGTGCTGACGGATCTGCGGATGGCCGGGCGCAACGGCATGAAGGTGGTGGACCATGCCGTGAAGCTGCAGCCCCGGCCCGTGGTGATGATGATGACCGCCTACGGCACGGTGGACACCGCCGTCGAAGCGATGAAGCGCGGGGCCGATGATTTCGTCACGAAGCCGCTGAACCTTGAGAAACTCGACCTGCTGCTGAAGCGGGCACTGAAGAACCGCAAGCTGGAAAAGGAGAACCACCACCTGCACCAGCGGCTGGATCAGAAGTTCTCTTTTCCCGGCATCGTCGGCCACTCGGCGGCCCTGCAACAGGTGCTGGATCAGCTTCGGCAGGTGGCACCGTCCAAGGCCACCATTATGGTTTATGGTGAGACTGGCACGGGTAAGGAGCTGGTGGCCCAACTGGTGCATCAGAACAGCCCCCGCGCCCGCGGCCCGTTTATCGCCGTGCATTGCGCGGCCCTCCCTGCTAACCTGTTGGAAAGTGAGCTTTTCGGCCACGAGAAGGGTGCCTTTACCGGGGCCGCGGAAAAGCGCGTTGGGCGCTTCGAGATGGCCGACCACGGCACGCTGTTTCTCGATGAAATTGGTGAGATCGACGCGCCCACCCAGGTCAAGCTGCTGCGCTTTCTGGAGACGCGCCAGGTCGAGCGGGTGGGCACCGCGAAGCCGATCCCGGTCGATGTCCGCCTGGTCTGCGCGACCCACCGCGACCTGCGGGCGATGGTGGCCGCTGGCACCTTCCGCGAGGACCTGTTTTTCCGACTGAGCGTCGTGCCCGTTACGTTGCCGCCGCTGCGCGACCGCCGGGAGGACATCCCGGTGCTGCTCAACCATTTTCTGGCCAAGGCGGCTGAGGACAACGCGATGCCGCAGCCGGAACTCGCGCCGGACGCCGTAGCAGTACTCACGGCCTATCCTTGGCCGGGCAACATCCGCGAACTTCGCAACCTGGCGGAAAACCTCGTCGTCACCCGGCGCGGCGGCACGGTGACGCGCTACGACCTGGAACCGCGCTTTGAGCTGCGGAGCCTGGCCCACGGGCACTCCGCGCCCGGGTCTCGGGCCCTTCCAGATCTCGGCGCTCCGGTCGCTCAGTCGGCTGCTTTAGCAGAGCACTCGCCCGATCACGACGGGGCGTCGCGAGGAAACGACCCAGAACCCGCCGAGTCGGCGTCGCGCCCCCCCGTTAACCAGCGGGCTGCGATCCCCTTCGGCACCGCCAACCTTTCCCGCCTGGATAACGAGAAGCGTCTCCTCCGCCAGGCGCTCCAACAGGCCCAGGGCAACCGCACGCGGGCCGCTGAGCTGCTGGGCATCAGCCGCCGCACCCTCCATCGCAAGCTGGCCCAATGGCCCGAACTCGACCCGCTGCCCTGAGCGGGAGACTCCCGCGTTTTGAAGCAGCTCCGCTCAACGGCGGCGACGGCTGACCAGTAACCACGCACCGCCCGCCAACACCATGGCTCCGGCAGCCGGCTCGGGGATCGCTCCAAAGGTACCAACCGTAAAGCCGTTCCAAGTTTCAGGCGCATCGGTCGTCCAGGAAATCGACGAAATTTCGCCGAGGAACCGGATGACCCCGTGCGCCTCACCCGTACCAACCACCACATAAAAAGTGTCAGACCCTTCAACAATGGTGTTTTTGGAAAGAGTCCCGTTGCCCCAAAATCCCGCGCCAAAACTTACCACGTCAAAATCGGTGTCAAAACGATAGCCATTGCCATTCAAGCTGACTACCGCGAAAAAGAGGTTATCGACCGGCTCAGAGAACGTCAGCGTTTTCTGGGTGGTTCGACTAAGCGCGATGATATCGGTCAGCGTTGGGGCATTATCGACCACCGAGCTGATGTAAGGGGTCGCGGGGTTCCAGTAGTTTACCCCGGTAGTGTCACCAACCTGCGCGAAATGGATCTCTCCGGTGTAGGTGATGTCGATTTGAGTAGAGTCCTCGGTGAGGAAGAATCCCGTCGCGCTGCCGTTGGCACCGGCAGTCGCGCTTGTCCAGTTGGCCCAGAAAACCGGGTCAGCGAAGAGCTGTGCCGATGATAGTAATAGTGCGGTTAAAGGAAGCAGAAGTAGTTTTTTCATGGCACACTCTTGGTATGAAGAAACGCCTCCCGCGTCAAGGTTTTGGTGTGTAGGACTAGGCCCCAGGCGTTTAGCTAGGGGGGTTATTTCATCGAGACTCTCATCACGCTGACTTGCAGTCCCACGGGCCACCGTTTACGGTCAAAACATGGAATCATTTTTCAACCGCCAAGTGGTCGTGCTGACGCTGGGGTTTCTCGCTGCCTACGTGGTTTTGCGGAGTCTTCCGGTGGAGCCTTGTGAGGTGCTGCACACCCAGCAACTTCGGAGTGGCGATAGCATGGAGTTCTGCGCGCCGGACGAGGCCGACTTCTACCCGGTGGCCACGATGCGCTTTCCGGTGAAGGTGGCCCTGGAATCTCCCGAGCCGCTGATGGCGGGGCAACCGGGCACCCTGCTGCTGCGGTTGACCGGGCCGGGCGGGTTGCCGCTGAAGGCGGGCGAGATTGCCAATAGCCACGGGGAACGCATCCACCTGATGCTGATTGACCCGTCGCGCTCGGACTACTTCCACCTGCACCCCACGCCGACACCTGAGCCGGGGGTCTTCGCAACCAGGTTCCAGCCAGCCTTGGCCACCACCTACACGGCTTTCATCGAGTTCGTGTCGGCCCAGACGACCCGCCGGATCATGGCCGCCAGCAGCATCACCGTCCGGAACGCTGAAGTGGCTGAATCGGCGGTTCTGCCCGGCCCCGTCGCCAACCTGGGCGCGTTCCAACTTGGAGACCTCACCGTGGCTCTGAGCGACACGCCGGCGGCGGGATGGCGGGCCGGGCAGCGCCAGGAACTGCGGCTCACCGTGACCCACCGGGACGGGCGCCCTCTCGTCTTTGAGCCGGTGATGCTTAGCTACGCCCACCTGGTCATTTTCGATGAACCCCTTTCCGGTCTGGCCCACGCCCACCCGCTCGATTACGCCCTGGCCACGGAGCCCAAGGCCGACCCCAACCTGCGCTTCTCCGTCCGCCTGCCCGAAGCCGGAAACTACCGCCTCTGGGCACAGTTTCAGATCGACGGCACCCTCCACCAGGCACCTTTTGACCTCGCCGTCCGCTAAAGTCCTGTTGGAAACTCCACGCTTCATGGAGAACGTGACCCCCTACGGCCCCTGGACGCTGGCGACCCTGCTGACGCTCACCGAAGCCACCCACTTTGTCGGTGAAGCCGTCCAACCGATCTCGGGCTTGGCGACCCTCCAGGAAGCGACGCCCACCGATCTGAGCTTCCTGGGCAACCTGAAATACCGCCCGCAACTCGCTGGCTGCCGAGCTGGAGCCGTTTTGGTGCCGCTGGATACTCCGGGTGCCCCGCCCGACGGCCAAGCCTGGCTTTTCTGCCACCACCCCTCCCTGTCCCTCGCCAAACTCTGCGCGTCGATCGAAGCGGCCCGCCAACCAGCCCCGCAGTCCGGTGTCCACCCAACCGCAGTCATCGATGCTACCGCCGAGGTCGATCCCACTGCCAGCATCGGGCCGCACTGCGTCGTCGGGGCCGGTGCCTCCATCGGGCCACGGACGGTCCTGGACGCCGGAGTCGTCATCGGCGCAGGATCCCGAGTCGGGGCCGATGGCGTGCTGCACCCTCGCGTCGTCCTCTACCCGCGCACGAGGCTGAGCGACCGCGTCGTCATCCACGCCGGAGCGGTTATCGGTTCCGACGGTTTTGGCTACGAAACAGTCAACGGCGTCCATCAGAAAGTCCCCCAAATTGGCTGCGTCGTGATCGAGGACGATGTCGAGATCGGTGCCAACACCACCATCGACCGCGCCCGCTTTGGCGAGACGCGGATTGGTCGAGGCAGCAAGCTGGATAACCTGGTGCAAGTCGCTCACAACGTGGTGATCGGCGCTGGCAGCATCCTCTGCGCCCAGGTAGGCATTTCCGGCAGCACGACCCTCGGGAAATACGTCGTCTTGGCCGGGCAGGTCGGCGTTGCGGGCCACCTGCACCTCGGCGACCAGACCACGGCCGGCGGCCAGGCCGGTATCCATCAAAACACCCTCCCCGGCACCTACCTGCGAGGCTCACCAGCCCTCCCGGCGGCCCAGGCCAACCGGGCCGACATCCTGCACAGCAAGCTACCGGAACTCGCCAAGCGCCTCCGCGCCCTCGAGTCGGTTGTCGCCACCCGCAACGCGGCTGGGAGGGCGACTGACTCGGCCATCGACGCTGCCGGGTGACGCTCTGGGGCATCACCCACCGCTACCCCGCAATTTCTGTCACTGCTTCGGCGAGGCGGCGGAGGGCCTCGTCTAAAGTCGGGCGTGGGCAACCGAGATTGAGCCGGACATAGCGCCCATCGCCAAAATCGTGCCCGTCCGAAAGGGCCACGCCCGCATTTTCCAGCAGCCACTGCGCCGGGCGGGCGATGCCGTGGGCCTGCATCGCCGAGGCGTCCAGCCAGGCGAGATAGGTGGCTTCCAGCGGCTGCGTGAGGCGCAGCCACGGACCGAGGTGCGCGGCGGTAAAGTCGTAAAGGTGGTCTCGGTTGGCAACCAGGGTCGCCAGCAGCTCCTGCCGCCACGGCTCACCGTGCCGATAGGCCGCTGTCAACGCTGTATAACCCAGGCAGTTGATCTCCGTGACAAAGCCCCGCGCCGCCCGACTAAATTGGGCCCGGAGGCCCGGGTCGGAAATCACCGCGTAAGCCGCAGAGAGCCCTGGCGTGTTGTAGGTCTTACTCGGTGCCTGCAGGGTGATAGTCCGCGCCGCCAGCAACGGGTCTAACGTCGCCGTCATCCGATGGCGATAAGGCGCGAAAACGAGGTCGCAGTGAATCTCGTCGGAACACAGCACCAGCTCATGCCGCAGGCAAAAATCGCCGAGCTGCCGAAGCTCGGCCTCGCCAAAGACCCTCCCGACAGGGTTATGAGGGTTGCAGAGGATGAAAGCGCGGGTCTGCGGCGTCACCTTGGCCT
>DAIQNO010000189.1:0-5299 GCA_036788355.1 Opitutales bacterium
TCCGCCAGAAATACGTCAAGGCGGTGCCCACGTTGACCTATCAACTGGTCTGGAGCACCGACCTCACCACCTGGCATCAAGACAACGTCTCCGCGGAGCAATACGACCCCGAAACGGGTCTGCATTACCAGACCTACACGGCCCCCGCCACCGCCGAGATGGTCTTCAGCAAACTGGTCGTCACGGAGAGCTGATACGGTGGTGGTGCTACGGTGTTGTTCCGATCGAACATCCGCAAGTCATCGCCATTCATGCTTCGGGTAGCGGCCCTTGAGTTGCTTGCGAATTTCCGGGTAACTGGTGTTCCAGAACGCAGCAAGATTGGTGGTCGTCTGGGCGGGGCGTCCGTTGGGGGCGAGGAGTTCCAGAGTCAGCGGCACCCGCCCGCCCGCAATGTTCAGCTTGGACGGGTCGGCGTCGTAGAAATCCTGCAGGCGTGAGGAGAGCACCACGCGGTCGCCTTCGTAGCGGAGCGGGGTGGGCCGCCCGCGGCGGGGCAGGGTGAAGCTTTCGGGCACGAGCTGGTCAAGGGCAGCCCGTTGCTCACGGCTCAGCCAAGATTTTACGTGCGGCCAGACGTCGGCCTGGCGGACATCCTTGGCGGAAATGCAGCCCACGCAGGCTTGTTCGATGATGAGGTGGCGTCCGTCGTCGTCCAGTGGCGGGATTTCGAGTTCCGGGCAATGCTGAGCGGCGAAGTTCATGCGAGCGATCCAGCGGTCGATTTTCTCATCCCACTGTGCCAGTTCGAGGTGACCCCGGCGCACCTCGGCGGCCAGGAGCGCGGCAGCGGCGTCTTCGGAAGGCTGGCCGCGTTCCCCGGAGGCCAAAATCAAGCCGCGAAACTCCGTCTGGCGGCGGTTGATGACCCGCTTTTGGCCGACGTCATAAACGGCCTCGTTGCGCTCGATCACCTCGCCCGGAAACAGCTCCTGGAGCCAGAATTCCTCGACGGCGGTGGCCAGGTTGAGGAAGACGGTTGCCTCGCCACGGGTCTCGATTTCGTCGATTTCAGTGGCGACGATCAGGCCGGCCTCACGGACGGCGCTGGTGCGCCGCAGCTCCCCGCGGCGCCCGCGCAGCAGGCGGCAGCGCAGGGTGGCGGCATTCTCGCGGAGGGCGAGGTGGTCGGCGAAGGCGACCAGCACGCACCGCCGGAGGTCATCCTCTGAGGCGTCGTCGCGGGCGGTGTCGAGGCCTTGGCGTTGGGCGAGTTGGAGGAGCTGCTGGGCGGTGCGGTCGGCCATCCGGGCCGATTGGGCGTGAATGCCCCAGCGTTGGCAGATTTTGAGTGAAAAGTCCTGTTTCCGGGCCATCCCGTAGAGGGTCAGCCGGTGGAACAGGTCACTGGTGGTCTCCCCCAGCAGCTCGTCGCGTTCTTCGCGGTCGCGTCGGTCGTTTAGGGGCAGCATCAGGTCGCGCTGCTGGGTGATCGCGGCCAATCGGCAGGCGGTGGGCACCCCGCCGACCGCATCGGCGGCCAGCAGGAGGCGGCTGTGGCGCGGGTGCAGCGGAAAGGCCGCCATCTTACGGCCCACCAGCGTCAGGCGACCCTCGCGGTCGAGGGCACCCAAGTCGGCCAGCAGCGTCAGGCCGCGTTGCAGGCTGTGGGGCGTCGGGGCGTCGAGCCAGGGAAAGGTCGCCGGGTTAAACCCCGCCGCCACCAGGCTGAGCAGGGTTTCGCTGAGGTCAATCCGCAGGAGTTCAGGCGTGGTCTGGACGGGTCGAAACGGGTGTTCTTTCTCCGGCCAGAGGCGGCAGCAGTGGCCGGGGGCAGTGCGTCCGGCTCGCCCGGCGCGTTGATCGGCGGAGGCTTGGCTGATCGGCTCAATCAGCAGGGTGTTGAGGCCGCGTTGCGGGTCGTAGTTGGCTTGGCGGGCCAGCCCACTGTCGATGACCAGCCGCACCCCCGGCACGGTGAGGGAGGTCTCCGCGACGTTGGTGGCCACCACTACTTTTCGACGGTCGCAGGGGCCGACGGCGGCGTCCTGGGCCTCGGGCGGCAGCTCACCGTGCAGGGGGATCACGCGGCACCCGCGGCCCTCGGGCGTGCCAGCGATGGCCTCGATGGTTTTGGTGATTTCGTAGGCCCCCGGCATGAAGACCAGAAAGTCACCCTCGGCACGGCGGGCCAGTTGGCGGAAAGCGGCGGCGGCCCGCTCCCACACCGGGCCATCGCTGACGCCGGGCGGCTGGTAGGTGATTTCGATCGCAAAGGTGCGCCCTTCACTCCGCAGCACCTCGGCGGGGGCGAGGTAGGTGCTGAGTTGCCCGGTCTCCAGCGTCGCTGACATCACCACCAGCCGCAGATCGGGCCGATGCTGACGCTGAATCTCCCGGCAGATGGCCAGGCCGATGTCCCCCTGAAGGTGACGTTCGTGGAACTCGTCAAAAACCACTGCACCGACGCCCCGCAGGGTAGGGTCGTCGAGGACCCGGCGCAGGAGAATGCCCTCCGTGATGAAGAGAATCCGGGTCTTCGGCCCGCTGGCACCCTCAAAACGCGTCCGATAGCCAATAGTCTGCCCAAGGGGCTCACCTGCCTCTTCAGCGACGCGTCGGGCCAGCATCCGGGCCGCAATCCGCCTGGGTTGGAGCACCAAAATCTGGCCATCGCCCGCCAGACCGTCCTCTAGCAGAAAAGCGGGCACCCGCGTCGATTTACCTGAACCGGTGGGCGATTGGAGGATGACCCTCGGGCTCCGGGTGAGCGCGGCTCGCAGGGCGGGCCGAACCAAGTCGATCGGCAGGGGTTGCCGACCAGCGAGGCTTACCGGGACGTCACTAGGCGCGGGATTTCGTGGCTGCGGCTGGGGCGGGGTGCGAAGATCGGTCACAACGGGAAAGATGGCCTAAGGTAGCCGGTCTTTCTACCGGAAACCGTCACCCAATCCAAAAAATCGCCCCACCGGCCATCACCCGTTAGACTGGCTCTGGCCGGAAGAGTTCTGCACCTGGCTGGCGCCTGAACTACCCGCCACGGGGCCGCCGACGGTGGCCGCTGCCGAATGGGTAGCACTCGTGGTGGCATTCTCGACTGAGACCTCGGTAGCTGGATCAAAGACGGGGAAAAACATGTAAAGCTGGCTTAGCTCCGAACCGATCACGTCCATCTCTCGGTGCGCGTATTCAAAAAACGAAACAAAGCCGCGCTGACGGAGTTCCTCGACCGATGAATACGATAATTCCGAAATCAGCCGACCACTGCGCCGCTCCGCCTCGTTGCCAAAATGCGTCACCGGGCAACCGGAAATGGCGTGGATGGCGGCCTGAAACTCCTTCAAACTAAAGAGCATCGAACGAGGGAAAGTCCGTGAGAAAAGGAGCAGCCGCAGCACCTCGGACGGGTCCACTTCGACCTTGTGACTTTGTCGGTAGGTGCTCATTGCCGAGCACGCACGCAGCACCGCCGCCCACTGCACCAGTTTGCTGGCATCCTCAGGGGAATCGTCGAGCAGCTGCACTTTGCTCAGCAGCATCCGACCCATCTTGTCCGCCCGCTCTAAAAAGCGACCCGCCTTAATAAACTCGTATCCGACTTGATGCGGGAAAGTCGATTCTGCGATGCCGACGAAGGCGTGAGAATACTCTTTGATGCGCGAAAAAAGATCGTAGAGGGAACCTTGGCCAATCTGCGGTTTCCCGCACTGTTTCAGGTAGTGATAAAGGCGATTGATGACCTCCCACATCTCCTCGGAAATCTGATCCCGGATCATCCGCGCATTCTCACGGGCAGAAAAAATGCAACTGATGATCGAAGATGGGTTATCTCTATTGAGGGTCAGAAACTCCATCACCGGCTCACTGTCGATCTCCGGATAGAGCTTTTCGTAAATGGTGATGTCGCCGGTGCTGACCAATAAGGGCCGCCAAAAAGCATCTTGAGCGGAATCAGTTTGGCGTTCTGCGTCGAGCAGTAGTTGTAAGTTGACATCAACCAGACGTGCGGTGTTCTCCGCCCGCTCGATATAACGGCTCATCCAGTAGAGCGAGTCTGCAACGCGGCAAAGCATAAAAGGGGGGAAACAATGAGTAAGCGAAAAGTGAACTGGAGTGGTCGGTGGAAAGCGTACCGTGGTGCGAAGTGTTTTCGGGAATGCAGAATTTTGACTAAAGACACCTCGGCCAGATGGTTATTACTTCGTCAAGAGCGCACAACCCAAGTATCTTTCGAGCCGCCCCCTTGCGAGGAATTGACAATGAGCGACCCTTTACGGAGGGCGACTCGGGTGAGGCCTCCCGGCGTAATCGTGATCTTCTCTCCGAACAGAATGTAGGGCCGTAAATCGACATGCCGACCCTCCAATTGGCCGTCAATCCAGGTGGGGTGGCGGGATAGCGAAATGGGCCTTTGGGAAATAAAGTTGCGAGGATTGGCCTTCACTGCCGCCGCGCACGCCTCTAGCTGGGCCTTGGTCGCGTGCGGACCTACCGTGATCCCATAACCGCCAGACTCGTTGACGGGTTTCGTCACCAACTTGTCAATATTGGCGAGGATATACTGAAGATGAACTGGGTCGGTCGCCAAAAACGTGTCCACATTGGGCAAAATGGCGTCCTCGTTCAGATAATAGCGAATCATCGCTGGCACGAAAGTGTAGATCAGCTTATCATCGGCCACCCCAGTTCCAATGGAGTTGGCCAGCCCGAGATTACCCGCCCGGTAAGCCTCCACTAATCCGGGAACACCCAAAACCGAGTCCTCCCGAAAAACCAGCGGATCGAGGAAGTCATCATCAATGCGACGATACAGCACGTCCACTGGGCGCAGACCGTGGATCGTCCGCATGAAGACCCGCTTATCTTGAACGACCAAATCACGCCCCTCGACAATATCGACTCCCATGTCGCGGGCCAGAAAGCAGTGCTCAAAATAGGCACTGTTGTAAACCCCAGGGGTCAGGACAGCCACCGTCGGATCAGTCACGCCCGCCGGTGCGATGTATTTTAACATCCGCAGGAGGTCGCGGGTGTAGTTAGAGACCGGTGCCACGGCCGATTCCAGAAACAAGCCAGGGAAAGCCCGCTTCATCAACTGGCGGTTCTCCAACATGTAAGAGACCCCCGAGGGCGAACGCGCATTATCCTCCAGGACGTAATACTGGCCATCGCTATCGCGAACCAGATCCGAGCCGCAAATATGCACATAAATGTCCCTCGGCACTTGGCAACCGACGAATTCCGGACGGTAGTGCTTCGCTCCAAGCACCAATTCCTTGGGAATAATCCCATCTCGGATAATCAGCGCTTCGTGATAAATATCGTGCAAGAAGTGATTTAAGGCGAGGATGCGCTGCGT
>DAIQNO010000190.1:0-4897 GCA_036788355.1 Opitutales bacterium
CCCCATGGTCGCCAAGAGCATCACCGCTCCCATCCCAGCCATCACATCGACATAGATCAAAGCGAACAAAGGCCCGGAAAGATCGGACAGAGCCTCCGACTCCGAAGACGCCAACCACCACAGCAGCCCGCACGACCCCACCACCGAGGTTCCCAGCCGTACCCACTTCACGACGCGGAAGGCCTTGGCCAGCCCACCCCACGCCATCGCCCGCCCGTAAAATCGATAACTGCTGACCGCCGCCACCAGTTGCCAAAACAGCACCACCCCCACCAGCATCGCACTGATCTCCGCCGGGCCCTTCCAGCTAGTATCCACTGCAAACAGAAAACTCGGCAGCGCGTTGATCGCCACGTGCGGAGCCCAAGCCCTCAGATTCGTCAAAAACACCGGCGAGGTCATCACATCCCAATTAAGAATATTCCCAACACCGTACCCCCGCAGTCACCCACCACCAGACACAAAAAAAGCCCCGCTGATTAAAGCAGGGCTTACTCCAAACCAACCGAGGCATCACTTCCCCAGCCCTTCCAGGGCTACTCCACCGGACGCTTGTTCAACTCCGCCAAGACGCGGTCGGTGATGTCATACTTTGGATCGGCAAAGACCACCATCGTGCCCGTCGTATTCAGAACCATGTCAGCCCCCATCCCCTTGGCAATCTCCTGGGCGACCTCTTGAATCTCCCGGTAGTGGATCTGCAAGATCGACTGCTGGCGCTCCTGGAGGAACTGCTGCGTCTGCTGCTGGAACTCCATCATCTTCTGCTGCTGCCGACGCATCTCGGCCACCCCGGTCTGCAGCTCCGCAGTCATCGCCGTCCGCGCAGCCTCCGCTAAAGCATCACTCTGGAGCTGGTCGTTGAGCTGCGTCAGCTTCTCTTGAAGCGTCGTGACGCTGGCCCGCATCGTCTCCAGCTCCGTCTGAGCGTTGGTCACCGAACTCTGGAAGCGATCACGCGCCTCAGCCGCCCGCTTATAGTCCTGATAGAGCTTCTGCATGTCCACCGTCACCACCTTCGGCGTGGTTTGGGCGAAAGCCGAAGCAGACAAGCCGACGGATATTAAAGTGAGGAGTGCAACGAACAGAGGTTTCATAAAATCAAAAGCTGGAAGGTAAAGTTGTCCTGTAGTCGGTGGGAATGTTCCCTCGGTCGCAAGCCCGTTGCCAAAAAAAGTTCAACGGCGGCCCGAAAAGCCCAACTCCGGGCCCCACCGAAAAGGCACTGAATGCCCCGGTAAAGCCGCCCGGAAAAAGTCAAAACGCCGTGCCGAAGGAAAAGTTAAACTGCATCCCATCGTCGTTGAAGTTGGTGGAAGTGATCGGGAAACCAAAGTCCAGGTTGAGCGGTGCCCCCATCAGATCCACCCGCAACCCAAAGCCCCAGTTATCGTTGTAATCCACCGGCGACCAGTCAAAAGCCTCCCGGTTGACGAAGCCGATGTCGTAAAACAACGCCAAGCCGAGCGGATCCACAAAGCGGATGGTGTATTCAAACTGGGCCATCGCCATGGTGCCGCCCCCTGTCGGGTCGATGTTGGCCGAATCCCGCGGCCCCACCTCCCGGAAACCGAAGCCCCGTAACGTGTAAGGCCCACCGAGGAAATACCGATCAAAAAACGGCACCCGCCCGCCTGTGTAGTCGTAAATCGTGCCCGTCCGTGCGTGCAGCCGGATGCTCTGGTCGAAAGGATCATCGAACAACAGGAAATGCTGCGTCACCCGGTATTCTTGGTTGAAGTAGTAGGTATCGCCCCCCACCCCGGCGACCTCAAAGTTGGCCGTCACCCGGTTGCCCTGGGTCGTCCACGTAAAGGCATTCCGCGTGTCCCGACTCAACAGAAAACCCACCTTCGAGACCAGCCGACTACCCTCCTCCTGCTGGATCTCCTCCGCCGCAAACGGCGACACATCGTCGATCTCCACCAACTCCAGCCGATACGACAACCGACCATCCACCAGCTCGAAAAGCCGCTTCCGCAAATAAACCTCAAAACCCATCCGCAACTCATTATAGGCCGACGAGATAAACTCCGAACGCTGCCGAAACAGCTCAAAACCGAAGGCGATCCGCCGCTGGAAGACCCACGGCTCCTCAAAGGAGATAATGAACGAGTTGGATTCCACCCCGATCGACGCCCGCACCCGCAGCTTCTGCCCCGCCCCCTGGAAACCATTCCGGAAGCCAAAAATATCGAAATTGGTCTGTTGGAACTCCGCAAAGGCCACGATCGACTCCAGCGAGCTAAAGCCCGCCCCAAAACTGAGGTTTCCGGTGCGACCCTCCGTCACATTGACCCGCAGATTCCGCCGGCCCGGCACCGTCGAAGACTCCGGAGAGAGGTTCACCGTCTCAAAAAACCCGGTATTCTTCAGCCGGGACTCACTGACCTTCATCCGCACCAGGTCAAAGACATCCCCCGGAGCCAGGGCCAACTCCCGCACGATCACCTCAGAGCGGGTCTTCACGTTGCCCTGGATGTTCAGCGCCTCCACGTCAAAACGGTCGCCCTCCCGGATCCGCAACGTCACCCCGATGGTCCCCGCGGCCAGATTGGGCTCCCGCTCCACCCGCACCAAGGTGTCCAGGTAGCCGAAACGCCCGTAAAAGTCCTTCAATGCGGTTGTGGCCGCCTCGATCGCCGGCGGGGAGAAAATATCCCCCGGACGCAACGTGATCTGCCCATAAACCGCATCATCGTTAAACAACGTGTGCCCCGTAATCGCCACGGAAGCGATCCGATACTGCTGCCCCTCACTCACCGTGATCTCGATGGCGACCTTGCGCTCCGAAGGATAAACCACCCGCACCAGCGACGGATCAATCACCACGTCCAAAAAGCCCCGATCGCGGTAAAACTGCCGCAGCTTTTCCAAGTCGTCCTCCAACGTGTTCTCGATCAAGCGACCCCGGCCCGTGAGCCACGACCACAGAAAGATATAGGACTTCGTCTTCATCACCTTCCGCAGGGCACCCTCCGAAAAGGACGAGTTGCCGACGAAAGTCACCTCGTCGATCTTGTATCGCACGCCCTCATCGATCGTAAAAATCACTTCCCCGGCCCCCGTCGCCTCATCGCGCACCTCCCGCGACGTGACCCGCGCATTGGCAAAGCCCTTCTTTTGGTAGTATTCAAAAATCGACACCGCCGCCCGGTTGATCCGCACCCGATCCAGCGCCTGGTTAACCTCCAGCTCCGTCTCCTGCAACAGCCGCTTCGACCGAAACGACTCATTCCCCTCAAAGCGGATCGCGCTGATCCGATATTTTGGAGTCACCACAAAAACCAGGTCGAGCTGGTCCGCCGGGCCCGGCTCCCGGCGCAGCGAAATAAACTCAAAATTGCCGCTTTCGTAAAGGGAACGGATCGACTGGTCGGCCAGCGCCTCGGTGAAAGGCTCCCCCACCCGCAATAACAGGTGCGCCCGGATGTTCTCCGTCGAGACATTCCGCACCCCGTCAAACTCGATCCCGATGGAACTGACCACCGGCCCCGGCACCATCGCCCCAGTCTCCACCGGTGCGGCCTCCGCGCCTGCCGGCGCACCGCCGCTCGGCTGCCCTTCGGCTAACCCGCCCGCACCGGCCAGCAGGGCCACCGCCAACAGCAACCGCGACGTAAGTCGCACCGCCCGTTGGCTCCGGTCAGCCGCCGCAAGCTGCCAACGCTGCCAAAGCGACCCTCCAGAGCGACCTGAGAAGAGACCCTTAATCAGTTGGGGGACTGTAGTTTTCAAAGCGCGTCAGGTGTTTCGTGAACGTCAAAGCGACGGTATCTACAGGCCCGTTTCTCTGCTTGGCAATGATTAAATCCCGCGCCACCGCATCCGCCGCCATATCCGCCTCTTCGTCATACTGGCGCGGCTTCGACAACAGCAAAACCACGTCCGCATCTTGCTCGATCGACCCCGACTCCCGCAGGTCACTCATCCGCGGCTGCCGCTTCTCCCGCTCACTGTCCCGATTTAGCTGCGCCAGCACGATCACCGGCACGTTCAGCTCCTTCGCCATCGCCTTGCACCCGCGCGAAATTTCCGCAATCTGCTGCTCGCGATTGACCCGCGGGTCCGTGCCCGAGACGAGCTGCAGGTAGTCGATCACCACCAGGCCCGGCACCTTCGGCTTCGGCCCCGCCTCGCCCCGACGCTCCGCCTCCTTCTGCACCCGATTAAACCACCGCCGCGCCTTGGCCCGCAGCTCCAGCACCGTCAACCCACTGGAATCGTCGATCGAAAACGGTGCCTGCTGCAGCTCCCGCACCGTGTCCGCCAGGTCGCGATGCTTATCCTGCGGCAAAAAACCGTCGCGCAGCCGCCGCATGTTGATCCGCGCCCGTGAGCACAGCAACCGCATCGCCAGTTGCTCCGCCGGCATCTCCAGGGAAAACATCAAGGTCGGCGTCGGCACCCGCCCCGGCTTCGGGCAGATCGCCGCTTCCGCCATATTCAGCGCCAGCGAGGTCTTACCCATCGAGGGACGCGCCGCCACCACAATCATCTCCCCGCCGTGCCAACCCGTCGTCAGCTTATCCAGGTCGATAAACCCCGTCGGCGCCCCGGTGATCTCCCCCTTATTCACCAGCATCTCGTTAATCAGGCTCACCGCGCTCTGCAACGGCCCTGAGATCGCCTTGGCGGAATCCGTCACCCGATCCTGGCTGATCGAGAAAAACCGCTCCTCGGTCTTCTCCAAAAACTCCGAAATCTCATCGATGCCGCCGTAAGCATGCTCGATCGTCTCCTGCGAAGCCGCGATCAACTTCCGCAAGAGGTGCCCATCACGCACCCGCTGGATGTAATACGGCAGGTTGACCGGAGAGTCGATCCGGTTGATCAACTCCAGCAGATAGGCCTCCCCGCCCGCCTCCGCGATCAGGTTGGCGGTCTTGAGGTGATC
>DAIQNO010000190.1:4907-5277 GCA_036788355.1 Opitutales bacterium
AAATGCCGCCATGGGCATATTGAACCCGGCGTAATCGACCAAAATCACCACATCCACCACCTGCTGCCTCGCGTATAAGGCCAGAATCTCCCGATACAGCACCTGGTGCTTCGGGATGTAAAAAGAATCCGCCTTGATCTTCTCCTGCAGGCACAGCGGCAACGTCTCCCCCCCACCTTCGATCACGATACAGGCCAGCAGAGCCTGCTCCAGCTCCACCGAGTGCGGAGGAGTGAGCCCATCGAGCTGCAACTGCGGCCGCTCCTTGCGCCACGTCCCATCACTTTGGCGACGCCCCCCGCCGCCGCCCCCCGCGTGGCCCGCCGCGTGGCCCGCCGCGTGGCCCGCCGCCCCCCCCGCCGAAGAGCCA
>DAIQNO010000191.1:0-5254 GCA_036788355.1 Opitutales bacterium
CCCGTATAAATCTGGCGCGGGCGGTGGATCTTCTTGCTCGTTTCGGCGACCTCCTTCCAGTTCGCAATCCAGCCGGGCATCCGACCGATCGAAAACATCACCGTAAACATCTCCACCGGGATGCCGATCGCCCTCAAGATAATGCCGCTGTAAAAATCGACGTTGGGGTAGAGCTTCCGTGAGACAAAGTAATCATCCTCCAGCGCCTTGTCTTGCAGACGCTGAGCAATATCCAACAGCGGGTCGTTCAACCGCAGCGCCTTCAGCACCTTCTCCGCCATCGCCCGCAGGATCTTCGCCCGCGGGTCAAAGTTCTTGTAAACCCGGTGCCCAAAGCCCATCAGTCGGGTTTCCCCGCGCTTGGCGGCCTCGATAAACCGGGAACCATCATCCCCGTCGGCATGAATGGCCTCCAGCATCTGCACCACCCGCATATTGGCCCCACCGTGCAGGGGGCCCCACAACGCGCAGACCCCGGCGGCCACCGACGCAAAGAGGTTAGCCCCGCCGCTGGCCACCATCCGCACCGTCGAGGTTGAGCAATTTTGCTCATGGTCGGCGTGCAGCAACAGAATCAAGTCTAGGGCCTTGGTCACGTCATCGTGCGGGTAATACGGCGCGTAGGGCTCCGAGAACATCATGTGCAGGAAGTTCTGGCTGTAGCCAAGATCCGGACGCGGGTAAATAAACGGCAGCCCCCGCTTCATCCGGTAGGTCATCGCCGACAGCGTCCGCACCTTGGAAAGGAGCAGCGCGGCAGCGTCGTCGAACTTCTGGAGGTCGCGCTCACGGTCGTTGGTCGCCAGATCCCCGTAATAGCAGCCCAGCGTGTTGAGCATCGCCGAAAGCATCGCCATCGGGTGGGAATCGTGCGGAAAACCCTCAAAAATGCGATCCATCCCGACGTCGATGCGGGCCGTTCGCAGCACCCGCTGCGAAAACAGGCTCATCTGCTCCCGACTTGGCAACTCGCCGTAGATAATCAACCACGCCGCCTCCACGAAGGTGGAGGATTCCGCCAGTTGCTCGATCGGATAGCCCCGATAGCGCAAAATCCCCTTTTCCCCGTCGATGAACGTGATCTGGCTCAGGCAAGACCCCGTGTTGCCATAGCCATCATCGAAGGTGATGCACCCCGTCTCCGCCCGGAGGTTACGGGTATCGATGGCAACCTCACCTTCCGTGCCCACGATCACCGGAAAGGTGTGCGCGGTTCCGTTTAGGGTTATGGTGGCAGTTTCTTCCATAAGGTTAAGTTTTCGACGATTGAAGTAGACTCAAGAAGGCTGTCTGGATTTGCAAGCCGACGCCTTGGCTTTTTTCCGGGTGGAATTGCACCGCGTAGCAATTTCCTCGCCGAATTGCGCTGCAAAAGCGAGTTCCGCCATATTCTGTCCAGCTCCAGACCAATTTTTCCTCCGTCGGCTCCGCGTAGTAGCTGTGGACAAAGTAAGCTTGGGCTCCCGCCCACCAGGCCCCTGGCAGGGCCTCGCCCGGTGCGGCCTCCAGCGTATTCCAGCCCATGTGCGGCACCTTAAAGGCCGCAGGCAGCCGAAATCGCGGCACGCGCCCACCAAAAATGCCCAAGCCGGGGCCTTCACTCTCCTCGCACCACTCAAAAAGCGCCTGCAGACCCAGGCAGATGCCAAAATAAGGGCGATCCGCCGCAATCCACTCCCGCACCGCATCGTCGAGTTCCCGCGCTCGCAACTCCGCCAGCAGGTTTTTCATCCCCCCCTGGCCGGGGAAGACCAGCGCGTCGGGCTGCCCAACCTCCCGGCGATGGGCCGCCACCCGCACCCGCGCCCCCGCCCGCTCCCAGGAACGGCAGACACTACGCAGATTGCCCATCCCCGGATTCAGCACGCAGATGTCCAAAACCGCGTCCTCCCCGCCGGGCCTCGAAGCCCCTTCTCGGGACACCAAGCCGACCTCCGTCGGTTCAACCACCCCGCCCGGCCCCACCGAGCCCACCCCCAGCGGTTGAATCCGCCCGCTATCGGCAGCCACCGCCGAGGCCCTGGGAGTCACTGTTGCCACCCAACCAACCACAACCACCACCGCCCCCCAAAGCAACCTTCTTTTCCACCAACGGCTCACCCTTGCGGGAATGCGCCCCTGGAAGCACCACCCGTGGAAGCACCGACGTCCTCGTCGGAAACTTTACCTTAAAAAAGCCGGCGGGGACGCCGGCGCTCCCAGGGAAGGCGCTCCCAGGGACGTTAACTCACCGGCGATACCCAACTGCCAATGGGTAGCAGGTCGGGGCGGTTGGGGGGGAGGGTGGCCCAGGGGGTCAGCTCGAGGCGTGCCAGCGAGGCCGCGTTGGCCGCCAGAACCTCCGGCGGTTGAGGGCGGACTTGGTTAAGGATCAGGTGCCACGGCAGGCCGCGGGCGGTGGCGTAGTGGGTCAAAAGGCGCGCTTGATGGATTGCTCCGAGGCGGTTTTCGACCACCAGGAGCACCCGATCCACGCCCAGGCGCAGGGCAAAGTCGGCCCAGTCAACCCCGGAGGCTTCCAGGGGCACTGCCAGGCCCCCGGCTCCCTCTACCAGCCGCACCGCCACCGGCGGCAGAGCCCGCACCGCCGCGACCAGGTCGTCGCAAGAGAGCACCTCGCCCTCGGCCAAGGCCGCCTCCACCGGGGCCAGCGGGCGCGAAAAAGTCTGCAGCGTTAAGTGGGTGACGCGGGTGGGCGCCTCGTCCGCCTGATCGCCACCGACCGCCGTCGGGGCGTCTCCAGGCTGGTCGGGCGACACTCCCGTTTCCACCGGCTTGATGACCTGCACTGACGCCACGCCAGACGCCCGCAGGCTGGCCACCAGGCGACCCATCACCCAAGTTTTCCCGATACCGGTATCACTGCCCGAAACCAACCACGTTTCCATCGGTGAAGCTGTATCAGGTCGCGGGCGCCGCACCAATCATCGCGGAAACGCGGAAACGCGGATTGAAAGGGGGCGCGGCTTTGGCCTAAACTCTTCGGGTGATGACGCCAGAGGCTAAAGGGGTGGACTACCTGCAACGCGCCCTCGACGGCCCCGACTCCCCGCGCGAAGTGGCCCTGCGACCGCTGTCTTTCGCCGACTTCGCCGGCCAGCCGAAGACCTGTGAGCGCCTGGCCGTGATGGTCGGCGCGGCGCGGGCCCGCAATGAGCCGCTGGCCCACATCCTCCTGCACGGGCCGCCGGGTCTCGGCAAGACCACCCTGGCCTGCATCCTGGCCAGCGAAATGGGCGTCAACCTGCGCCCGACCTCCGGCCCGGTCATCGACAAGCCCGGCGACCTCGCGGGCCTGTTGACCAGCCTGGAGCCAGGGGACGTCCTCTTTATCGACGAAATCCACCGGCTCTCGCGCACCGTCGAAGAATACCTCTACAGCGCGATGGAGGACTTTCGGATCGACATCATGATCGACCAAGGGCCCAACGCCCGCAGCGTGCGCCTCAGCCTGCCGCGCTTCACGCTGGTCGGGGCGACGACCCGCACCGGCCTGCTGACGGCCCCGATGCGCAGCCGCTTTACCCTGCAAACCCGACTCGACTACTACGACCGGGCCACGCTCTGCGGCATCATCAAGCGCACCGCCGGACTGCTCAAAATCACCATCACCGAGGACGGTGCCAACGAGATCGCCGGACGGGCCCGCGGGACTCCGCGCATTGCCAACAACCTCGTCTCCTTCGCCCGCGACTACGCGGAACAGCGCGGCGATGGCACCATCACCGCCGCCGTCGCCAACGCCGCCCTGGAACTGCTGGAAATCGACCGCCACGGCCTCGACGAGATGGATAAGCGCATTCTGCGGATCATGGCGGAGCACTACCACGGCGGGCCGGTCGGCCTCAGCACGGTGGCGGTCGCCGTCGGCGAGGAAGCCCATACCGTGGAGGAAGTCCACGAGCCCTACCTGATCCAGGAGGGCTACCTCGCCCGCACCCCCCAGGGCCGGGTGCTAACCAGCCGCTCCTGGCTGCTCCTCGGCCTCACCCCTCCGCCGCCCAAGACGGTCGCCCCCTTCAACGCAGAGCTACCACTGGAATAACCCCACAAAAAAGCCCCACCGATTGATGAGGCTTACTAACAGTTCGAGAACTCGGCGGAGACCGCCCATGATCCCAGGCTACCGGCGGCGGTAGGCCGCGAGGATCACCAACAACCCGCCAAAGAGCCCAGCCGCTGCAGGCTCGGGAATCTGGGGGTTGTTGGGGTTGTTCTCAAAAGTATCTTCGCTTAGGGGGAAGAACTTCACGTCTGCATTGCCATTATTGTCAATGCGAAAGCCGTAAACGATTTGATCGATCAGTGACACGGTCGTGCCGACGAAGAACTGTTCCACCGAAGCAACCGTGAAGGCCATCGGTTGGTTTCCAACGGCTGACGTCGTGTTGGCTCCGACCCCGAAGCCGGTATTCCAGTCATAGCGAGTGTTGGTATCGCCGTTGGCGTCGGCCACCACCGGCGCAGCATCTCCATTGATCGACCCGAAGACCAGGGTGTTGGCGTCAGCAATGACATTGCCATCCGCCCCAATCGGTTGCAGCGTAAAGAACGTGTTCCCGTTACGTTCCTGAATGAGAACCGCGTCATTGACCTCCAGCCCCTTCGTAAAAAGAATGTCGAAGTCCGGACCGGAGACCGTCGTGCCTGCGGACGGACCGTCATAGTAGATGTAATTGGTGATGTCGTTATTTTGGGTGCTAGCGATCAGTTGTGCCTGAAATCCTGGCAGATCGCTGCCCGCGTTGGTATTGACGAAGCCGGACCCGTTATGGCTGATCACCCCGATCCCCGTTTGGGCGGTGGTGACGTTAAAATTGCGAATTTCGGCCCCAAAGTCGTTGAAGAAGGTTAGCTCCCGCAGGTCAGGGGTCGCGGTCGTGCTGTAGTCCACGGTGACGCTGGACAAGAAGAGTGGCAGGGTGCGCGTTCCTACAATCGGCGAGGTTGGCTGAGACGAGTTCTGGGTGATCGTGGAATTATCCGGATTGGTGAACACCACTTGAGTGATCGGCAGGTGGCGACCGGTACCCACCGCTGGGCTTGAGACACCACGCGGATCGATCAACCGAAAGGCACCATGGGCCGACGGCAGCATCGCCAGCAGCACCACAGCGGTGGCCAGGCCGACCGAGATGCCGGGGGAATGGGTGGAGAAACGTTGGGCAGTAGGGCGTAGCATGGGTGGGAGTAATCCACCTGATTGACCGAAACGCAAGCCCTATTTTTGTGCTGGGTGATATTACTACGGTGC
>DAIQNO010000192.1:0-1455 GCA_036788355.1 Opitutales bacterium
TCTCCCTTCAGACCGGTAGCGACACGTCCTCCGGGGTGCCGTTCACCCGCACCGGTCGCCCGGCAGCCGACTCCGATGTCCGGGGTTTTGAGAACAACTGGCAAGGGATGCGGCGGCTTTCGTCCACCGAAATCGAAGAACTGGCGGGGGCGATTGTCCAGGAAAACAAGGAACGCGCCCTCTTGCGAGGCGGCCCAGCCGTCACGCTGGCCCGCTTTGTCAACCGCGAGCTGGTCGCCGGATCCAGCACTCAGGAACGACGCAGTTCAAGAGGCGGCACGCTGCAGGCCGCCATCGACCAAGTTAATGACATCAATAGCCAGGTTTTAGACGTTTACGGCTCGGAGGCGAAACCCCAGCTCACTAACAATAGCAGCGGCAGCGGTTTTTACGATATTCCGGACGGAACTTACGTGCGGGTGCCGTTCCCTGACCACTACCTCGACAAGACGGTGGCGGGCTTTGCCCAAGACCTGACCCAGGCCGACGTGCTGTCGAAGATTGGGGCGGATTTAACGGTGCGCGGCGACACCTTCGTCATCCGCTCCTTCGGCCAGGCGCTAGACCCGATCAGCGGCCAGGCCAACGGCCCGGGCATCTGGCTGGAAGCTATCGTGCAGCGCACCACCGACTACGTGGATCAAGCCGAAGAACCGACGGTCCTGCCTGCGAACCTGAAAAGTGACGTGAATAAGGCACTGGGTCGCCGGTTCAACGTCGTCAGCGTCCGCTGGCTGACTTCGGAACAGATCTAGCCTGCGGGGCGGCTTACAACGATGTTACGCGCCTGGTGGGATGGAGAGCTGGACAGCGGTAGGGCGCGGCTGGCGGAATCGGAAACGCGCCATGTGGTGAAGAGCCTCCGGGCCAAGGCGGGCGATGAGGTGGTTTTGTTCGATGGTGGCGGGCGGGCTTGGCGGGCGACGTTGCAAGACGCCTCCGGGCGTCGGGCCTGGTTCCGGATTGTTGAAGAAATCGTTGTAACCCGCCCCCGTCCGGGCCTCGCCCTAGCGGTGGGTCTGCCGAAGGGGAAGGTGCTGGATGGGGTATTGCAGGTGGCCACCGCCCTGGGCGTGGAGGTGGTTTTCCCCCTCCAGACGGCCCACAGCGAAGTGCGCCTGGACGTGGCCCAGGCAGCCGCCAAGGCCCTGCACTGGCGGCAGGTGATCCGTGAAACGGTGAAGCAATGCGGCAACCTCGCGCCCCCAACCGTGGCCCCCGTGCAGCCCCTCAGCCGCCTGCTGGCCGCCTGGCGATCTTCCGAGGGCCTGGCTAGCTGGTGGCCGCCGGTGGTGGCCAGCCTGCAGCCAGGGGCGGTGCCGATTTACGACTGGGCCACCGGGTGGGCGGCCTCCGCTCGGGAAAGCATCAGCGCACCTCCGTCCGGAAAGCCTCTCCCGTCGCTGGCAGCGACCAGCCTGGCAGGGCCGACGGGGGCGTTGCTGTTCATCGGGC
>DAIQNO010000192.1:1465-5253 GCA_036788355.1 Opitutales bacterium
CGGCCTCCGCTCGGGAAAGGGCCACGAAGTCTCCGTCCGGAAAGGCTCCGCCGCTGGCAGCGACCAGCCTGGCAGGGCCGACGGGGGCGTTGCTGTTCATCGGGCCAGAGGGCGACTTTAGCCCCGCCGAATACGCGGCCCTCCAGGACACCGGCGCGGCTGCCGTGCGGCTCACCGAGCCCGTTTTGAAGGTAGAGCTAGCCGCCACCTACGCCCTCGCGGTGCTGGATGCGGCGCGGCGTGCCCTGGCGGAAAAGGCGCCCGAAAACGTCACCGGAAGTCACTGATGGAAAACATTTTACGCGCTACATTTGGTTGCCCCACGCCCTTGCAGCTCAAAAATCGCGTAGCCCGCCAGCAGGTCAGGCCAGAACGTCTGCCGGTGCTGCCAGTCCCCGGCCAGGCAGGTGTAGCGGGTGACTAAGATGCCCGCGGTGCGGCAAAACTCAGCGAAGCTCGCTACGCTGACGGGGTTGGTCGGGCGACTGCGGTGCCAAGGCTCCGGAAAGACCTCGTTGATGACGCGGCGCCCATGCACGAGCTGGCTCCAGCGGTTGCGCCAAAAAGCATCGTTGATAAACCCGAGAATCGCGTGCTTACCGACCCTAAGGGACTCCTCGAGCACGACTTGCGGCTCGGTGAGTTGCTGCAGGGTGCGGGAACAAACCACCCAGTCAAAGGCCGCATCCGGAAAGACCTGGAGGGCTTCGAGGATGTCTCCGTGATAAGCGTTAACTCGTCGCTGAAGGCACGCCTGGATCTTGGCAAGATCGACATCAACACCGAGGACTGAACAACCGAGGTCCTGCTGAAGGTGCTCGGCCAGGATGCCACGCCCGCAGCCCAGATCCAGCACCCTGGAGCCGGGGGCAATCCAGTCGCTGATGATCTGGAAGTCGGTCTTCCGCTTCAGATGGCGCCGATCGGTGCTCATCAGCCAGGCTGCCTTCGGGAAAGCCAACGGCGACGCGAGAACCCTACTTCTTGATCTCGCGATGCAGAGTGCGGCGCCGCAAGAAGCGGTTGTATTTCATTTTCTCGATCCGCTCCGTCTGTTGCTTACGGTTACGGGTCGTCATGTAGCGGGAGACCGGCTTACCCTCTTTACGGGCTTCCGTGCATTCCAAAATAGCAAGATCGCGTGGCATAAACGAGGAGGTTGGATTCCAAGTGGGTCGGTAGGCAAGCGCAAAGTAGTCCGGAGGGCAACTTTTTGCAGAACCACCGATCGCTGAGGGTAACGGGGAAATCTGGGGCCCTGCGGGGCCGCCTTGGGGCCGCCGTGGGGCCTTCTAGCGTTTCTTGATTCGGTCGAGGGCGTCCCACGGGCTGGCTTCGTGCCGGAGGCGCTCGCGAGTCTGGCGGCGGCGCTGTTCGAGGAGCCGTCCGATGCGCCCGTGGGCTCGGGCCACCCAATCGGCGAGATCTTCAGGAGTGATGCAGATGCCCCCGGCGCTGCGGACGCTTTCGGCAACGAGGTTGTCTCGGCTGGCGACAGTGACTTCCCTGGGGTGCCGGGCCTGTCGGACGATCTGCTCGATGACGCCATCAGCAGTCACCGAGCGGGGGGAATAGAGAATGGAGAAGGTGACGATTCCCGCCGTCCGCTCCACCTCGACACGGTCGCCCTTGCCATCAAAAACGACGGTGACGTAGATGCCCTCCGCGTCGTGAACCAGCCGGACGGCTTCGACCAAGCGCGAGCACGCTAAATCCAGGCTGCCGGGCAAAAGTCGCCCGTATTCCGGAAGGGCGTGAATGACGTTGAAGCCATCGACAATGAGGTGGGCTTCGGGGTGGGCCATGACGGGCGCGTGGGGTGGTCGTGGCCAGGCGATGGGAGCAGTTCTGGGCGACTGAAATAGCCGATCCGCATAGCTTGGCCGAGCACCTGGCGCTGTCAAGGTGTCAAGCCATCAGGCCAGTGACTCCGACGGGATGAGCCCTGCTCATGGCGAAAACGGGAAATCTGGATGATCGGTGGCCGACGATTACAGTCTTGGGATTACCGCTTGCCATCGTTTTGGTTTCTCAACTTGATCGTGGGGATAACGGGCAGCATGGCGAGCATTGGCGAAAGACTAGCAGAAGCCCGAAAGCGAGGTGGCATCTCGATCAAGGATGCCGCGACGGCGACTAAGATCCGGGGGGAGTATCTTCTCTCGTTTGAGAACAACCGCTTCGACATCGACCTGCCCGAGGTCTACCGGCGGGGGTTTTTGAAGAATTATGCCCGTTACCTGAAGCTCGACCCGGACAAGGTGGCCGAGGATTACCAGGCGTTGCAACAGGCGCCGGGCAAGGCGACGCGGCGCGGGGAGCCGACTCGGGAGAACTTTGGCCGGGTGGAGGTTCCGGAAAGTCAGCCGACCATCGGCAGCCGCGAGGCCGTTCCGCCGGGTGATCGCTATCGGCGGAATGAGGGCGGCCCGGCGGACCCGCTGGTGGGCTCCGGAGGTCGTGGTAACGGAATGAGGATCGCGGTGGCGACGGCTCTGATCCTGCTGGGCGTTGGGGGTCTATTCTGGGGTATTCACGCAATCCTCAACCATAACAGCGGTCGAGTTAGCCCCTCCGGTGAGTCCTCAGTGGCGGCGAGTCCGACCTTAACTATCCGGGCCCTGGGCGACATCAGCAACCTGGTCGTCCGCCGAGTCAGCGATCGCACCAACCTTTTCGTGGGCTCTCTGGCAATGGGCCAGAAGCAGACCGTCCCGCTCGATGGCGAGGTCGATATCCGCAGCACCAACGTGGAGCTGATCGAAGTGGTGATCGGCGACCGATCCTGGAAGTTGAGCGGCACCGGCCTGGGTCGGGCGACTTTCGGCCCAAGTGGCCCCGTGAACTGAAGGTTAAGTCGGAGATTGTCCGTTGTCATCAACCCGCGGCCTTGTTTTGTCGGCTGATTTGAGTCCATCCTAGGTCTCTTGTTTTCCCCTGACACTCGCTTGCAACCCTAGCCCACCTACCCTCTTGAACGATGGAGCGCGTTTTTCATGCCCTGGTTTTAAACCTGCACCAGCCCTCGGGTAACCTGGATGAACTATGGGATCGCGACCCCTGGGCGGCCCGCGAGGTGCTCTTTGCGCTGGATCGCATTCCGCGGGTGCTCTGGGGCTACGAGGCGGAGGCCCGAGTCCACCTGAGTCTGAGTGGCACGCTGCTGGAGACGTTGGCGAGCCCGGCGTTTCAGTCCAAGGTTTATGGCGCGGTGGATTGCGGCCAGCTCCTGTGGCACCTGCAAAACACGGCGATGCTGCGGATCCTCGGCACGGGTTACTACCACCCGGTGCTGCCGCTGACTCCGGAGGCTGATCGCGATGACCACCTGAGCCGGTGGCTGGGTCAGGCGCGGCACCTGTTCTGGCGGAATGATTTTCCGGGATTCTGGCCGCCGGAGATGGGCTTCTGCGAGGAGCTGATCCCGCTGCTGGTGCGGCACGGCTACCGTTACGTCCTGGTGGATAACGAGTATGTCGAGCCCCTCTTCCCGTTCGATTGGGCCAGCCAGCGCTACCGGCCCTACGTGGCCAGCTACGGCGGATACGACATCACGGTCATCCCCCGCGACCGTGAGCTTTCCAACGCCCAGCTCGCAGGGATGGATCCGGGCTGGTTTCAGCAGGAAGTCCAGGCTCGCACCCGCCATGCCGATTTTCCCCCGCTGGTCACCACGGCGAGTGATGGTGACAACGGTGGCTGGTTCCGCAATGTGCAGCCGGGCGGAAACTTCTGGCACGTCTTTTATCGCCCGATGCTCGACTCGGTGCGGGCGGGAAGCACCGAGA
>DAIQNO010000193.1:0-5236 GCA_036788355.1 Opitutales bacterium
TGCGGGAGATTTTGGCCGGTCGGGGTAAGCCCGGTGCCTTTACGCCGACCCCTGGGTTGAAGGAGTTTTTGCTGAAGTTGAAATCCCGTGGCATCAAGGTCGGGCTGGTGACGTCGGGTCTCTACGAGAAAGCCTGGCCGGAAATCCTCGATGCCTTCCGGACGTTGGAGATGGGAGACCCCAACGATTTTTACGATGCCTCGATCACGGCGGGTTTTCAGGTCGGGCAGGGTGGGCCGGGGACGCTGGGGGAGCTTTCGCCGAAGCCCCACCCCTGGCTCTACGCCGAGACCGCCACCGTGGGCCTAGGCATCCCGTTTTCCGAGCGGGCCCGGGTGGTCGGCATCGAGGACAGCGGGGCGGGAGTCTGCTCGATCCGTCTGGCCGGTTTCACGGCCATCGGCGTATCTGGCGGTAATATCGACGAGAGTGGCACCCGCTGTTTCTGCGATGCTTATACGGAAAATTTCAAGGAGATTGAAGATTATCTCGGACTTTGACTTTCCACAGGCGACTTTTAATCGGGGATGGCATCGGCTTGGCTTTTTTCCCAGTCGAGCAGACGGGTTTTGAGCGGCAGGCCCCAGGCGTAGCCGCCGAGGGTGCCTCCCGCGCCGATCACGCGGTGGCAGGGGATGGCGAGGGCGATGGGGTTAGCTCCGACGGCTTGCCCAACAGCCCGCGCCCCTCTGGGTCGCCCGAGAGAGGTCGCGAGTTGGCCGTAGGTGATGGTTTTGCCGGGGGGAATCTCGCGCAGGGCCTGCCAGACCTCCTGCTGAAAGGCCGTTCCGGCGGGTGCCAGCAGGAGATCGCTCGGTGTTGTCCTCGTTTTCAGGGTGGCGAGAACCAGGGCCAGGAGGCGATGCGCAGTCCGGACATCGTCCGGCTCAGCGGAGCTGACTGGGACTGGGGGTGGGGGTGGAACCTGGAACGTCAGGCCGTGAAGGGCCAACGTCGCGCGATTCCAAGATAGCGAGACCACGCCGAAGGGTGATTCAGCGATGCCTTGGCCGAGGGTGCCAGGCGACGAGATCGCACCCGAGAAACGGTTCTTCATGGCACCGTTGAGACGACTCTGGAGGGTGATGGGTGGATGGTTGCGGATTATTCGACTACTCCCCGCGACGCAAGAAGGTGCTGACGGCGGGGTAATCACGCTGGTCGCGGAGGACTGCTGGCGGGCCGATCGGCCCTTGGCGTCGGGTTTCCGCATCGAGGAAGAGGCAGCGGTCCGCGACGGCAAAGATGCTCTGCAGTTCGTGGGTGACGACCACGATGGTGGTGCCCAGACTGTCGCGAAGCTTCAGCATTAAGTCGTCCAGGCGCCTCGACGAGAGGGGGTCGAGGCCGGCGGACGGTTCATCGAAGAAGAGCAGGGCAGGGTCAAGGGCGACGGCACGGGCCAGGGCGGCCCGTTTTCGCATCCCGCCGCTGATTTCTGCCGGGTAATATTCCTCGAAGCCGCGGAGTCCGACGAGCGCTAGCTTGTAGTGAACCACTTCGCGGATTTCGGCTCGGCTGAGTTTGGTGTATTCCTTGAGGGGCAGTTCGACGTTTTCGGCGAGGGTCATGGCACTCCAGAGGGCGCCCTGTTGGTAGAGGACTCCGAAGTTGCGGGAGATCCGCTGGCGCTCCATTTCGGGGGCCGAGGTGAAGTCTTGGCCGTCGTGCCAGACGGTGCCTGCGGCGGGCTCCTTCAGCCCGATGAGGTGGCGCAGGAGGGTGCTTTTACCGCACCCGGAACCGCCCATAATAATGAAAACCTCGCCCCGCTGGATGTCGAAGTTGAGGTCGTCCATCACGACAAAGTTTCCGTAGGCCATCCTCAGGTTTCGCACGGCGACGATGCCGGTGGGCGTTTCCTGCCCCGCAAGGGCGGTGGAGCCTGAACTGGCAACTGCTCTCGATAAACTGTCGGCCGTTTCCTGCATGGGTTAGTCGAGTCTAGTAGCGATCAGCTAGCAAGCAAGCCAGCATCGCCCCACGATCTGAACTGTCGGTTACTACAGAGGGCTCCCTCAACTAGTGGCCGGTAAGAGCTCCGTTAATCCCCTGGAAGCTGGAGGGTCTAGTGAAGGCTTCAGTAGGGGTGTCAGGAGGCTTTAGCAGGGGATCTAGGAGGCGTCGATGGGCAGGCTAGGGTGGATGGCATCGGCGGTGAGGTTGTTATGGGGATCGGCCCAGGCGGCGAAGGCGATCATTCCGGCATTGTCGCCGGTGTGTTGGCGATCGGCCAGCAGGCAGGGCAGGCGGAAGTTCTTGGCCAGGGCTTGCATGGCTTCACGCAGGGCGGCGTTGTTGGCGACGCCGCCAGAGAGCCCAAGGCTCTTGAAATACTGGCTGTTTCGGTCGGGCGGGGCGCCTCTCTGAGGCGGAGGGGAGTTGACTGGCGCGGCCGTTAAGGGGAGACCTCGGGATTGCAGGGCCTGGCGGGTTTTTCGGCACAGTTGGTCGATGACGGCGGCCTGGTAGCTGGCGCAGAGGTCAGGTAGGGCATCGGAGACCTCGCTGTCGGTCATTTTTTCGAGGCGATAGCGGAGACTGGTTTTAAGGCCGGAAAAGCTGAAGCGCAGGTCAGCGGGGTCGGCCAGGCCGGTGGGAAAGTCGACGCGCCGAGCGTCGCCGTGCCGACCGTGCTTTTCGATCTCGGGTCCGCCAGGGTAGGGCAGGGCGAGCAGCTTGGCGCCCTTGTCCAGGGCCTCCCCGGCGGCGTCATCAGCGGTCTGCGCCAGAACGTGGACTTTCCGCGCTTCGTCAATTTCGAGCAAGATGGTGTTTCCGCCGGAGACGACCAGGCCGAGGTGCGGGAGCACCGACGACCAGTCCATCACCTGGCGGTCGAGGTCCGACGGGGTCTCGCCAGGAGCCGTGGTGGCGGCTGCGGTGGTGGAAGGTTCACGTTGGCGACGAGGGTCGAGGATGGCGGCGCGGTGCAGCGGAATGAACGGGGAAAAGGCGTGTCCGCGGAGGTGGTTGACGCCGCGCACCGGAATTCCGCAGGCCAGTCCGAGCCCCTGGGCCAGGGCGACACCAACCGCCAGGCAGCCCGCCAAGCCGGGGCCGACGGTGACGACAACCTCAGTGACCCGCGACAATTCCTCCGGGAAGTTCTTCTGGAGGGACGCCAGCAGGGTCGTGAGGGCCTCGACGTGTTCTCGACTGGCCAAGTCGGGCACCACGCCACCATACACGGCGTGAACGGCGAGCTGGCTGTGGATGAGTTCCCCGCAGAGGCCAAAGTGGGGGTCGAAGAGAGCCACTGCGGACTCGTCACAAGAGCTTTCGATCGCGAGGATCATAGTCTGGTTTTCCAGGCCGTTTTGTGGCTTCTGTGGCCCCTGCGGGGTCTCGGCATGTAGTCAGGCTGCGGTTCTGGTTAAAACACGGGAACCCAGCCGACTGACGCGGCTCCTAGAGGATCGGGTCGGGTGAGAGGTTGGCGGCTTCGGGGAATCGGGCCAGCCAGCCAGAGACCTGCGCGCAGAATGCCTCCACCTGGGCCTCTGCGTTGCCCGTGTCTGGCGGGGATTGGGCGATGGCCGACAGCGTGGCTGCGGAAAGCCCGAGGCGGGCATCGGCAGCGAGGCGCTCGAAGAGGTCGTTAGCGGCCAGGCGTCCGTTTTGCAGGTCATTCAGGGTGGCGAGGGCGTGTTCCTTGATGACCTGGTGGGCCGTTTCGCGACCAGTGCCAGCGGCAACGGCGGCCATCAAGACGGTGGTGGTCAGCAGAAACGGGCGGTAGTAGGCATTCTCACGGGAAACCACGGCAGTATTGAGGCCCATGTTGCCGAGGATGGTCAGGAAGGTTTCGAGAAGGCCGTCGAGGGCGAAGCAGGCGTCGGGCAGGGCCACGCGACGGACGACCGAGCAGGACACGTCACCCTCGTTCCACTGTTGCCCGGCGAGGCCCTCGGCCATTGCCAGGTAGCCCCGCAAGATGACGTGCAGGCCGTTGAGACGTTCACACGAGCGGCTGTTCATCTTGTGCGGCATGGCGGAGCTGCCGACCTGTCCTGGTAGAAAGCCCTCACCGGCCAGCTCGTGGCCCGCCATCAGGCGCAGCGTGATCGCGAAAGACGACGGCCCCGCGCCGACCTGGTAGAGGGCACTGAGGGCCTCGAAGTCGAGGCTCCGGGGGTAAACCTGGCCGACACTGCCCTGAACGCCTGGCAGCCCCAGGTGGGCGGCCAGGCTTGCTTCGAGGGCACCCACTTTGGCGGTGTCTCCGCCGAAAAGGTGGCGCTGGTCAAGCTGGGTGCCGACGGCCCCCTTGAGGCCTCGGACGGCGTAGCTCTGGATGGTCTGATCGAGGCGCGCGACGCCTCGCAGGAGCTCCTCGCCGTGCATCGCCAGTCGCTTTCCGACAGTGGTGAACTGCGCGGCGACGTTGTGCGTCCGACCCGTCAACGGCACCTCGCGCCATTGCTCCGCCCGGCCCGCCAGCCGATGCAGGCTGGCCACGGCCTTGAGCCGCAGGAGGCAGAGGGCTTGGTAGAGTTGCCACTGCTCGACATTCTCGGTCAGGTCACGACTGGTGAGCCCCTTGTGGAGCTGCTCGTGCCCAGCTTGGGCGTTAAAGCTTTCAATTCGCGCTTTGACGTCGTGCTTGGTGATCGCCTCGCGCCGCCGGATGTCCCCGAGGTCAACGTCCTCCAGCACCTTCCAGTAGGCTTCCATGGCCGCTCCCGGAACGGGTAGCCCCAGGTCACGTTGGGCAGCGAGGACGGCCATCCAGAGGCGGCGCTCGGCAATCACCCGGCCACGCGGTGACCAGATGGCCCGCATGGCCTGCGACGCGTAGCGCTCGGCCAGGACGTTAGGGATGGAGCCCGGCTTTTCGTCGAGGGCATTTCCGCCGGGGGCGGCTTCGGGCTGTGCCGTTGCTGAAAGTCCGGCACGGCGCGGGTCTTGGGTGTCCATAGAGCCTGACTCAACCGACGGCTCGCCCTGACGCCAAGCGGAAAAGCCCCGGCTTCTCCGGGGGGCGTGGCGGAGTCAACCAGGGTGGGTGATCGGGCTCAGCCGTTCTCTAACCACCGCCAGTTGCTGCCTTGATCCGCCGTTCCGAATTCCATCAGAGTAAAGCGATGCCGAGTCGAAATAAAACTGCTGGCCCGCTAGTCAAGAAAAGTCGGGAGGTCGTGTTTCAGGATGTCGTAGTTCCATCATCGGCAGGAGTAAATCGGGCCGAGAACGCTGGAGAGCCGCACACTGGCGGGCGGATCGACGTGTTGAT
>DAIQNO010000194.1:0-5224 GCA_036788355.1 Opitutales bacterium
GGCCAAAGCCGAGGGCTTCCGTTTTGGCGATTACCCCGAAAATGAGAACCCTGGCGAGTGCTCAATTAAGGGAAGCAGTGGGGGCTGAATTGAGGGATGATCACGAAGTTGAGGTAGTTTCGAACCAGTTTTTTTCGACAATTTCTTGGCTCAATCGTGCGACTCAGCGCGAGCGTTGTCAGTGCCGTCTGGAACGCCTAGTTCTGAGGACAGCCTCCGGGATGGCAATGATGCATTCTACGTCAACGGGCACCGCGAGGATATACTAGGGGCTAGGTTGGGTGAAGATGGAGGTGGTGAGGAGGCCGGTGGAAATGACGAGGAGGGGAGCCTTTCTCGGCGGGTCACGGTTTACCCGGTGGAAAAAGGATACCAAGTTTGACTCGGGGTGCCGAGCATGGAGGGGAACTCGAAGAAGAGGGGCTTGGGTTGGAGGGGACGCTTGGTGAGCGGGGCAGTAGTGGCTCGGGGGGGGCGGGTGCTAGTGGCGGAGGGGGCTAGGGGCTGATGTGGCTGGTGGGGAAGGTGACGGTGGTCTGCACGACTCGGCGGGTGCGGGTCTGGATGCGGAAGGTTTTGGGATCGACGGATTCCGGGATTTCTTCGCGACGGACGTTGACCCGCACCTGGAAACCGCGCTCGGTGAGGATGTCGATGAGCATGGCCAGGGCGTCGGGGCTTTCAAAGAGGGCGTCTTCGGTGTTGACGACGGCGGAACCGCTGAGGGCGTGGCGCTGGAGGATGGGCACAAAGCGCTCGCGCAGGTAGGCAATCACCTGGCCGAAGAGCGCGGACTGGTGGGCCTGGTAGGTGTCGAGCCGCTCGACGAGTTGCTGGCGGGCGTGGGCGGCCAGGCTGGTGGCCAGTGGGAGGGGCGCAATGGCGTCGTAGGTGGCCTGTTCCAGTTCCAGGGAGCTTTGGTATTGTAGCTCGCGGATGATGCGGTCGCGGACCTCGGCAATGGTGCCGTGGGTGTTGATGAAGTGGAACAGGAAGACTTCGCGGAGAGACTTGAGGGCCTCGTAGGTCTGCTCTTTGAAGACCCGGTAGCGCTTGCGAGCGGCGTCGGCGTTGGTGTCGGTGCGGCGGATTTCCATCAGCTCGCCGATGCCGCTCTCTTCGACTTCGAGGTTGTGTTCCAGGGCCTTACGTCCGCGTTCGAGTTGGCGGCGGACGCTTTCGGCTTCATCGACGAAGAGGACCAGGATGTGAAACTGGGGCTTGCGGAAGCGCGGGGCGTAGAGGGTGTCGCGAAACTGGGCGTGGAGGGCGGTCATTTTCTCGTGCAGCAGTTTCAGGGTTTCGACCTGCACCTTGGTGCGGGGAAAGCCATCGACGACGGCGCCCGAGCGGTAATCGGGCTTGAGCAGCTCGTGCAGGAGGATGGAGATGACTTCTTTGTCGCCGACCAGCATCCCGGCGTCGATGAGTTCGCGGGCCTTGGGGGAGTCCAGGAGGCTGCTCATGACGATGGGCGGTGCGGTGAGGTCGCGCAGGCGCATGGCGGTCTGGGTGTGGGTGCCTTTACCGGCACCGGGTGCGCCGTTGATCCAGAAAATCTCCCTCGGCAGGCTGAGTTGTTCCACGGGAAAGCTGCTCTCCAGATCATGCCAGACGGCGTTGAAGATCAGCAGCGCGTCTTTCACTTCGAGGTCAGTGGGGCCGGTGGGAGCTTCGCGCGGAAGACCTTGAGCTCCACGGTTGTCGTCGCCCGCTACGCCCTCACTGCCGTGGCCTTGGGGGGCTTCGCGGTCGGCCAGGCCGACTGACTCCTCGGCTGGGAGATGTCCGGCGTTCGAAAAAGGCTGTCGGGTCATCGAGGCGGGTCGTCGCGCCGCCTCGGAAGGAGCGGTGATGCTGGCGGTGGTGGAGGCCCGAGCTGGGGCAGTTTCGAGGGGAGCGGTCATGGCCAAAACGTCACCGTGCCGCAATTTTCGAGACGATCCAAGACTGAAGTGCCGACGACGGTCGATGGCCGGTCAGGGGGCAGGGGAGGTCGGGTGGATCAGCGTCGGGTGGCCCGGAAATGTC
Organism: Opitutales bacterium; assembly: GCA_036788355.1. Lineage (GTDB taxonomy): Bacteria > Verrucomicrobiota > Verrucomicrobiia > Opitutales > Cerasicoccaceae > DAIQNO01. The sequence continues at coordinate 2,032 of DAIQNO010000194.1, forward strand.
TCAGGGTTGGCTGGTCGAAAATCAGGCTCTCGCCGAGGGCAACTTGGTGGTGCTGGCCTTCCATGTCGATGCCCTGGCCTCCGACGTGGCGGAGCCGCAGCAGAGGCGCGGAGGGGTCGGCGTCGTGGGCTAGGTCGCGGTGGAAGTCCTCAATTTGGAAGTCGCTGAGGCGCGTTTCTAGTCGGAGGAGAGGGATCCCGTTGGCGGTGGACTTGGCGGCGTGAATTTGGCGGATGCGGATGCGATTTAACCAGCCGACCCCATCGGGAAAGGGCGGCTGGGCTTCATCGAAGAGGGGGACGCGGCAGCCGCGGGCGGCGTCGGCATTGATGGCGGCGACCTCGCAGGTGCCCGCAAGGTCCTCGATGGAGATGTCCTCAATGGGTGAGTGGACGCTGAGGAGTCGGACGAAGCTGTGGCATCCTTGGGCGCGGACGTGCTGGATGGTGATGCGCCGGATGGGTCCGTTACGCATTCCGCGCACCTCGGTGCGTTGGGAAGCGTCATCGGCGTTGAGGGCCACCATGTCGTCACCGGTTACGCCGGGTCGCAGTCCGACGAGGTTGCGGATGAGGCCGTCTTCGCAGTCCCCGCCGAGGTGGATGCCGTCGTTGTTGGGTCGGATGATGGAGTCGTCAAAGCGGATGCCTTCGATGTGAAATTGGGTGACGGCGGTGAGTCGGCAGTAGTAGGCCTCGGCGTTGGTCAATATCAGGTTTCCGAGTCGGAGGTTGCGGACGGCCTCGAAGTGAAAGAGGGCACCGGTGTAACCTTGGTCAAAGAGGCCGGGCGGTCGCGGGTTTCCGGCGTTGTTTCCGTTCCAGAGTCCGCCTGAAATGGAGATGTCGGTGTTGCCGAGGCGGTGATCGGCGTTGGTGAGGAGGTAGTCACCGGAAGTGGTCGCCGCCCCGGTCGCGAGGTGAAGGACGGCGCCATCGTCGATCTTCAGTTGGGTTCCCGAGGGCAGTCTGAGGGTCTTGCCGATGAGGTAGTGCCCGGCGGGCACGGTGACCAGGCGGTGCTCATCGAGGGCTGCCTGGAGGTGAGGGGCGGCATCGCTGAGGCCGTCGTTGGGGGCTTTGATGGCGACCATCTTGGGACAGGGACGTGGAAAGTGGGACTTTGTGGGCCGTGGAGAGGGCTCTGTCGGCCGTGGAGGGGGCCTAGTTGGCAAAGTTTTCGAAGCCGGGGCCGGGGGTCTCGGAGTCGCCCTCGAAGAAGCCGTTGAGCTGGCGGATGCGGGTGGGGTGGCGCATTTTGCGGAGGGCTTTGGCCTCGATCTGGCGGATGCGCTCGCGGGTGACCTTGAATTGCTTTCCGACCTCCTCCAGGGTGCGACTGTAGCCATCCACCAGGCCAAAGCGCAGGGAGAGGACGCGTCGCTCGCGCTCGGTGAGGGAGTCTAGCACGTCGAGGATTTTTTCCCGCAGGAGGCTGTAGGCGGTCATGTCGTAGGGGTTTTCGGCCCCCTTGTCTTCGATGAAGTCGCCGAAGTTGGTGTCGTCGCTATCGCCGACGGGGCTTTGGAGGGAGATGGGTTGCTGGGCCATCTTCATGATGGCCTGGACCTTTTCGACGGGCATTTCCATCTCCTCGGCGACCTCCTCAGGGGTGGGTTCATGGCCGAGTTCTTGCAGGAGTGCTTTTTGCACCTGCATGACGCGGTTGAGCGTCTCGATCATGTGCACCGGGATGCGGATGGTGCGGGCTTGGTCGGCGATGGAGCGGGTGATGGCCTGGCGGATCCACCAGGTGGCGTAGGTGCTGAACTTGTAGCCGCGGCGATACTCGAACTTTTCTACGGCCTTCATCAGGCCCATGTTGCCTTCCTGGATGAGGTCGAGGAAGGAGAGGCCGCGGTTGGTGTATTTTTTGGCGATGGAGATGACCAGGCGGAGGTTGCTTTCGACCATTTCGGTCTTGGCGCGGTGGGCCTCGCGCATGGCCTTGCGGACTTCGCGGATCAGCTCCAGCAGGCCGGTGGGCGTCAGGCGATACATCTGCTGGATGTCGTGCAGGCGTTGCTCGATGCTGATGGGATCCTGGCGGCGGTTTTTCCGGTGGGGGAACTTCTTGGCCAGCTCGAGGTTTTCCAGGTGGTCTTCAATCTCGCGGATCGTCGCGGAGAGGTTTTTCAGAAACTCCTCGAAAATCTTGAGCTTGAAGCAGAACTTTTTGAAGAGCGGCTTGAGTTCTGACTCGTGCTTGGTGAATCGCGTGAGCGCGCGCTTCTGGTTGGGTGAGTCGTTCTCGTGGCGGTGGATGTCGGCCCACGCGCGGTCGAGTTTCGCTTCAAGATCTTCGGCCTGCTCAATCCACTTGGGCAGGTTTTGGAAGTAGGACTCGCGGCTTTCGACTTTTTTATCGAGGACGATCCGGTCGAAGCGTTCTGTGCGCTCGATGAGTTTTTTGGCGAGGTCGAGCTGGAAGGGCAGGGTCAGGGCGACGGAGAAGAGGAGATCTTGGGCTTTCTGCTCCGCTTTTTCGATGCGCTTGGAGATCGAGACTTCTTGCTCGCGGGTGAGCAGCGGGACCTGGCCCATCTGCTTGAGATACATGCGGACGGGGTCGTCGAGGATGTCGGCACTGCTGGCCTTGGTCTGGGCCTCCTCATCGGCCTCCTGGCGTTGCTTGTAGGTTTCGACCTCGGCATCGTCGAGGATGTCAATTTCGAGGTTTTCGAGCACGCCGATGAGGTTCTCGATTTCTTCGGCGGTTTTGAGGGTCTCGGGGAGGGAGTCGTGGACGTCGGCTGGGGTCAGGTAGCCTTGCTCTTTGGCGAGGCGGATGAGCATCCGGACGCGGTCGTTGAGGTGCTCGGCCGTGTCGGTGGCCGCATCGTCCGGGGAGCGCGGGGCGGTGGTTTTGGCGGAGCCGCTGGCTGACTCTGCGGATGACTTCTTTTTCTTGGAGGGTTTTTGAACCTGGGCCTCAGCCGCAGCTTCGACGGCGGCGGCTAGGGCGATGGCCTCGGCGATTTCGGCTTCTTCCTCAGCGGTGCGGGCGGTGGTAGCGGCGGTTGGGGTGCCCGACTTGGCCGATTTTTTCGACGCTTTGGCGGTCTTAGCTGCTTTGGCGGCCTTGGCCGGCTGCTGATTTACCGGGATAGTGGCAGGGGAGTCGGCCACCGGCTCGGCGTCGGAATCGCTCGATCCTGGGGCAGCTAGGACACCCGGGGCGGACTTGGCGGCTT
>DAIQNO010000195.1:0-5222 GCA_036788355.1 Opitutales bacterium
CCAGCAGACCAAAAATGATGAAGGCAATCGCCAGGTAGGTAACTTGCTTCGGTCGTTTTGGCCGGACAATTACGTCCGCTGGATCCACCGGGTCTTTCAGGATAAGATCAGAACTCATCAGATGCTGTTTTGTTTAAGAAAAGTTGCAAAAAGTCGCCCCATTTACTCAGGCATGACCATCGTTGCCGCCAGCACTGGGGCCTCTACCGACCGGGCCAGTGCGAGGTCTGCCAAGCTCGCCATGATCTCGACCACCCCCGGCTCCTGCCAGAGCGTCTCGAAAGGCGTGTTACTCGATACCCGGATGAAAAATTGTTCCGTCTTTTGATTCAACCCAAAGCGAAAGAGCGACTTCAACGGATCCCAACGATCCCACTCGCCCACCGCCTGGGTGGTGTAAATGGTGTCCCCCACCACATGCCAATAATAGACGTGGGTTTCTTGCTCCGCATTTTTTGGGACGACCATCCGGCGATACTCGGCCAACTTCAAACGCTGGTCTGCCACCATCAACGGCACCGCGTTTTCCGCAGAACCGACTGCCCAGCCGTTGCGCACCCAACAGATGTCCGGCGTGTGCGCCTGCACCAGCCGCACCGGCATGGTTTTCGGTGCCCAATAGGCAATATAAACCTCCAAAGTATACAGTCCATGTCGATACTCGCGCACCAGGGCATCGGTGTAGCGAAGAATGCTATCCACACTCCGCTCCTGTTCCGGGGTCGCGGCAATTGGCTTATCCACACCCTGCCAGCCCTGCGCATTTAAGGGCAGAATATCCGCCAACTTACCTTCAAAGCGTGCCGACGGGCGGTAAAAAAGGCTCTGCTGGATCACCACCGCCACCACGAACGATGTCACCACCAGACCGAAAATAATTAACGCTTTCCTAATCATAAAAACCAACTCCTCACCGGCCCAAAATACCCTCTAAAATCCCCCGCAGCGCCTCCTCTGTCTTCGATCCAGCCCCGATGCTCGCCGCCGGATAGAGGGCCTCCGCCAGCCGCACGCGGCCCAACACCCGCAAATCCATCGCCAAACCCTCCATCACCGGACGCCAATCACTCACTGCTGAAAACTCCCGGACATAATTCAGCGCAAAACGTTCCGTCTGCACCCGCCCGCCCTGCGCCACCCCCTCCTCCACGGACTGCACCCGCAAGGTCAGCCGATCCACAACGATCGGCACCCCGAAAAGGTGGAGCTGGTTGGGCGCATCCGGCAGCCCCAGCAACGCCCCCCACTGATCGCGCAAAATCTCCAGGTTCGACCGCCCATTCAGCGACAGTAAACTCACCCGACCAATCACCACCTCCGCCGACCCAAACCGCAACGGCTCCCCCGCCGCTCGCTTCTCAAACACCGTGGCCCAATCGGTGTCCAACGACACCAAATCCACCTCCAGCATCGGCTCCGACGGGAAAGGCGATGGGTTCATCACCTCCACGTCACTAAAAACCAATCCCGCTCGAAACGGCTGCACCACCGCAGACTCGACCGACGCCTCCACTGCCAAAACGCCCTCCCAATGCCGCTCCGTCAACGGTTTCAGCACCAACCCCACCCCAAACCAGCAGAGGAGCAGCACCATCAACCCCAGCACCACCAGGGAGCCGAGCAGACTAATCAGGCAGCCCAGGGGCTTCGTAATGATCGAAAACGGATTCATACTGACTTCACCCCCAGACTACGGAGCAAAAATGGCTCCGCGACAATGCCGAAAACGCACCCCCGGAGACCGCGCCGCCGGAACCGACGCGCCGCGCTCTGCCCGCTGACGGGACACTAGGCCGCCCGTTTCCCAAAACGATCCGTCACCAACAACACCGTCGGCTGCGTTGCCCGCACCTCGACCATCGTCGCCGCCGCCACCAGAAAGTTATCCCCCGCCCGCAGAAGTTCCCCCTCCGCCACCCCCAAAGCACCCGACACCAGCCCGCCGAGTTGAGCCTCCCCGGACGGAAAAATGAAAACCTCACCCGCCGCCAAATGCACCTCCCGCAACCGAAAAACGTCCGCCTCAGCCAACACCCGGCTCTCCTCCGACGGCGGTAACAACACCGGCTCGGTATCCTCAAAGTCGATACTCGCCAGCGACGCCTCGATGTGCAGTTGCCGCGGCTTCCCATCCAGGCCCACCCGCCCCCAGTCATAGACGCGGTAGGTTGTGTCCGAGTTCTGCTGAATCTCCAGAATTAAGTTGCCCGCATCGATCGCGTGCAAGCGACCACTCGGCACAAACAAAGAGCAACCCGCCGCCACCGGAAAACGCCGCACCAGCGGCTCCAGCGCACCACCCTCCCCGCGCAACGCAGCCGCAAAAACCTCCGGCGTCACCCCCGGCTCCAACCCCGCCAGCAAAGCCGCCGACGGCGTTGCCCGAGCCACGAACCAGTTCTCGGTCTTCGGCTCACCACCTAGCTCCGCAGCCCGCGCCGCCGGTGGATGCACCTGCAACGACAACCGCTCCTGGCAATCCAGCCACTTCACCAACACCGGAAACGGCTCCTCGGCGGACCAGCCCGGCCCCATCACGCCCTCCGGGTCGGCGGCAATCAACTCCCGCAAGGTCTTCCCCACACCGGGTCCCGACGCCACCACCGACACCGCCTCCGGGCGATCCACCACCTCCCAGCTCTCACCGATCACCCGACCCTCCGGCAAGTGTCGCCCCAGGTGCTCTGCCAAACCCCGGCCACCCCACACCCGCTCCTGATACAGCGGCTCAAAAACCCACAGTCCTCCAATCATCCTCCGCAGCATTCCCACCATCCGACCCAAGGTCAACGCCCAAGCCATCCTCCGCGCCCATCACGATGCCACCCCGCAGCCCGCCCAACTCAGCGCCCCGTCAGCGACGGCGTAGGATGGATCTCCACCACCACCACCGTGAGGTTGTCAAAGCCGCCCCGACTCAGGCACGTCTGGATCAAGCTGTCCGCGAAAGCCGCACCGTCAACTCGGGCCGCCGAAAGCTGCGAAACCTCCTCCAGATCCAGGTGCTTGGTGATCCCATCGGTCAGGAGCAGCCACCGCTGACCTAACCGCAGCTCACGCTGGCCCGTATCCACCCGTAAGGGCGCCGACTGCCCAACATAGTTCGCCAAAACTACCGCCGCAAGGTGCCCAGGCTCATGGTGCTCCACCGTCAACGGCTCAAAAAGGGAGCAGTCCGGCTCCTTTAACCACAGGTGCCCATCCCCCACGTGCGCCCAAGTGGCCCAGCGACCCTGAAACGCCACAAAATCCAACGTGGTCCCCACCCCGCGGACCGCGTTAATCTCCCTCCCCGCCGCCACCGCCCGGCGATGGGCATCTGCCACCGCCTCCCGCAAAACCGCTTCGACCTCCGCTCCGCCAGCCCCATCCGGCACCACTACCGGATTCGGCGACAGTGCTGACTGTCTCTCGAAAACCTCCGCTGGAAACGATTCCCTAGCCATTTCGGGAAAAAGCCGCCCCTGCCGGGCCAACCAACCCTCCACCGTCCAATCGATCGCCCAACGACTCACCTTCGCCGAAGCAGGCAACGCACTGATCCCATCCGCCACCGCCGCCAGACCCAGAACCGCGTCCGCCAGCCACGCATCCTGGTTCTCTCGACGCACCAAACCCACCTCACTCCGCCCCACTGCCGTCCATCGAAAAAGCGTCGGCATGAGCTGGAGCACTACTCAACCTAAAACTCCTCGAAAATCAACCCACGACGCAGTCCAAGTCAACCGCTAACCCAACCCATCGCCAAGCCGGTCAATCCCCCGATGCCTCCGGCACCTCGGAAATATCTCCATAGCCAGCCTGACTCTCCGCCGCCCACAACTGACCACCCACTTGGGAAGAGTCCTCACCAAAGTAAGCCTCTTGACCGGAAAGACCCTCCGACCGCGTCGCACCGTCCAAACCGCCTTCTAGCCGAAGCCCCTTCTTGGCCACCGAAAGACCCACCGGCGACCCATCAGAACCATCCTCCGGAGCAAACTCACCAAAAACAATCACCTCAAAACGCGTCACTCGAAAACCCGGCGGTAAGGACTCCGGCGGAATCTCCAACTGCACCTGCGGCAACCGCCGAACCTCCTCGCTGCGCTCACAGATCAAAAAATGCTCATGCGGCGTCCCTGGAAGCATGTAACAAGTCCGCAACCCCGGAAGATCAACCTGCTCAACCTGCCGCTCTTCAACCATTATCCGCAAAAAGCGATACACCGTGGCTATTCCCAGCGACTTGCTATGCACCCGGGCCGCTTCCCAAATCGCCTTCGGACTCATCGGTTGCCCCTTCTCTGCCAGCACCCGGCGAATCGCCAGACGCTGTTTTGTCTCTCGAAAATTTTTACCCATGACCAACGCAACGCTGCTGGTCAGAGTCTGCTAAAACCGCTTGGGTTCAATAAAAAAATTAACTTATCCGTTTCCGTCTTATTGATAAACCCCTCTCAATCACTGACTTCCTTCAATCGGTCCACCGCTAAGCCGGTGACTCGTGGGATCAAAAAAAAACCCAATGCCCAATGCCCACCGGGGAACTCTGCCGAAGCAGGCCCAACTCTTTCTAAGCAAAGTAAACTCGCTTTCTTAAACACAATACTGGCCCGGTTGGTCTTCCCGGTGAGCAGGTGCGCCCCCAAAAAAGTGAGGTGCGGATTATGGCCGACCAGGATCACATCATCCTCCCGTGAAAGCAGCTCCTGGGCGATTGGCTCCGGATCATCCTCTGGCAGCATCCCCGCCCGCGCCCTCCGAGGCACCTCCAAGCGGCAAGCCTCGGCCAGAACCTCGGCACTCTGGACGGCTCGCACCAAGGGGCTGTGCCAAATCTCCGTAACCCGGGAAAACTCCTTTTCCCGCAAAACCTGGCCAAGATACCCCACCGTCTGCCGACCCTTGGCCGTCAGCTCCCGAAGGCTATCGTCGCCATCGGTATCGTAGGCATCGCCATGCCGCAGAATGTAGAGACGCATTAAAGAGTGGCCTGGCAACCATCAGCCAGAATGTCAAGCCCAGGATTGCCGCCCAAGAACGAGGCACACCACAGGCAGCTCCCGGCTACGCTTGCCACAGGGGCTGCTGGGCACCCTTGGCCGACCGAAGACCCACCGGACTACCGAGCACCTCCGCCAGGATAATCGCCTTTTGCGCGGCACGAGGATCCGCCAGCAACCGCTGCACCTCAATCTGTAAATCGAAAATCGTCGATCGCCCGATTCCGTAAGCCCGAC
>DAIQNO010000196.1:0-5207 GCA_036788355.1 Opitutales bacterium
AGCTGTGGCGCTCGCTGGCGTAGATCTTGATGTGCATCGGGCAGTTCATCGGCTTGAGCAGAAAGCCGTCGATCTCGCCATTTTCGAGGCGGTTGGCGTAGTCGGCGCAACTGCAGCCGCTGGCGGCGAGGTGTTCAAAGTCCTCGCGCTCGGGCAGGGCTGAGAATTGTGAATCTTTGTAATAGGGGAAGTGGCCGGAAGTGCGGTAGAGGCCTAGCTTGCCGATGTGCGGGGTGAAAACCTGCTGGTAGCCGCCCAGACGCAGCTCTTCGGCGATGAAGTCTTGTAATTCCTGGCGGATGATGGCACCGGCGGGTTTCCAGAGGATGAGTCCCTGGCCGACGGCGTCGTCGATCTCAAAGAGGCCCATTTCGCGGCCCAGTTTGCGGTGGTCGCGCAGCTTGGCTTGCTCGAGGTTGGCCAGGTATTGATCGAGTTCCTCTTTGGTCGGGAAGGCGGTGCCGTAGATGCGCTGGAGTTGCTTGTTTTTCTCGTCGCCGCGGTGGTAGGCCCCGGCGATGGAGAGCAACTTCACGGCCTTGACCTTGGAGGAGTAGTTGACGTGGGTGCCGGCGCAGAGGTCGATAAAGTCGCCGTTTTTGTAGAAAGAGATGGCCTCACCTTCGGGAATGTCGGCGAGGCGGCCCAGTTTGTAGGTGGCCTGGCCACGTTCGCGCAGGAGCCGCTCGGCCTCTGCGCGGGAGCACTCGAAGCGCTCAAATTTCTGGTTTTCCTTGGCGATTTTGCGGATTTCCTCCTCAAGGCGGGCGAGGTCCTCGGCGGTGAAGCGGTGCTCGAGGTCGAAGTCGTAATAGAAGCCGGTCGCGGTGGGAGGCCCGATGTCTAGCTGAGCCTCGGGAAAGAGGCGCAGCACGGCGGTCGCGAGCAGGTGGCTGGCACTGTGGCGCAGCTCTTCCAGGGCGGTCATGGCTTTCATTATTTTAATTTGGGGGAAACCGGTGAAGCTGTCGAAGAGTCGGCTTGCAGGCAAGGGGGGATTTCCGGGGAACCGGTTGGGCGGTGTGGGAAAGTCAGCGAGGCGAGCGGGGGGATTAGCGGCGGGAATGGGTTGAAATGGGTGGGAATAGAGGAAATGATTGCGAGGAATCTGGCGGCGGAAGCGGGCGGAGGGGTTGTAACGGGACGGGGTGGGGTTGGGCGGGTGGCGGTTGTCAGGGGGGCGTTTTCTTTAGAAGGCTGGATGATACCAGAAAACCGGGGTTGTTTCCAGACCTCGCATCACTCCAGTGGCTCCAGAGCCAAGATTTCGGTTAAGTATTGATGGCCAGTGGTTTAAGTAGTAGGGGAAAGTGGTGACAGTGTTCGGCGCCGTGAAGGTAGGAGTGGCCTTGATCGGGACTCTCGTTGGGACGGCGACCCCGAGCCCCCTTTCTTGGGAAAGCTTGGAAAAGGGACAGGCGGGTCGTCTTCGTGGTGGTGGCGACCGGCGGGACGGAAGAACGCGGGCTCGCAACACGACTCGGAGTGGTTGCAGCGCCAGGATGCGAAGGGGACTGTCGGGCCTGTGCCGGAAAGCGGCGTAGCTGGGGATTTTTCACGGGGGCGATGATTTTGCTCGACACCGGAGGGCCTCCTCAGCCACTGCTTCAGTTTAATCGTTAGCAGAATGCTGGGGATTAGACGTGTTTACCATGGCCAAGAAGACGCTCGCCGCCAGTCGCAAGTTTGTTAAGCCCAGCTACGCCTATCTTATCGAAAAGAAGCGAGATGGTGGGGAGTTGAACGACGAGGAAATCCGCTACGTGGCGGACTCCATCCTGGACGGTGAGATTCCGGAGTCCCAACTGGCGGCAATGGCGATGGCCATTTTCTGGCAGGGCATGTCCGCCCAGGAGACGGCGTCCTTTGCCGAGGAGATGATGCTTTCGGGCGAGGTGGTGGACCTTTCCAAGGTTACCAAGCCGAAGATCGGGAAATACTCGACCGGTGGGGTCGGCGATAAGACCTCGATGGTGCTGCCCGCATTGTCGGCGGCTTGCGGGGTGCTGATGCCGGTGATCAACGGCGTGGATGAGGAGTTTCTGATCACCAGCCTCGACAAGATGCGGGCCATTCCCAAGATGAATCTCAACCTGGACCTGAAGGCTTTCGGGAAGGTGCTACGGACGGTCAACTGCGGGATCATCGCCCAGCCCGCCGACATCGCCCCGGTGGACGGGATTTTTTACAAGCTGCGCACCAACACGGCGACCATCCCCAGTATCCCGCTGATCACGGCGAGTGTGCTGGCGCGGAAGTTTTCGGAAGGCTCAGACGCCCTGGTGGTCGATGTGAAGTGGGGCAACGGCTCCTACATGCGCGACATCGAGCAGGCCAAGCAACTGGCGCGGAACATCACGCGGGTGGCTCGGGTGATGAAGCGCCGTTGTGTGGCTCGGGTTACAGACATGAACCAGCCGCTCGGGGATGCTGTCGGTTGTGCGCTGGAGGTGCGGGAGGCCATCGAGTTACTAAAGGGGCGCGGGCCTGAGGATCTGAAGGACTTGGTGCTGAAGCTCGGTATGGAGGTGGTGCGCTTGGCAGGAGTGGCCGGCTCGACACTCTCCGCGCAGCAGTCCGTGATGAAGCAGCTTTCCGAGGGCGGTGCGTTCGAAAAGTTTAAGGAAATGGTGGCCGCCCAAGGCGGCGATACCAGCGTGCTGGACGACCCGGAGCTGCTGCCGAAGGCGAAATATATCAAGAAGCTGCCCGCGCCGAAACGGGGTTACGTGCATACCATCAACGCCGGGATGATCGCCCGCGGGGTGCAGATTCTGTCGGAGTTGCCGTCGGGCGAGGTGGATGTGGCCACCGGCGTCAGCGAGGTGCGCAAGATCGGCACCCAGGTCAAGCAGGGCGAGCCGCTGATGATGATCCATTACAACGACGAGGCGAAGCTGGAGGCCGCCTTGGACCATTTCAAGAATGCCTACCGGTTGGCCCCGAAGCGCCCGACGCCCCCAGAGTTTTTCGTCGAGCGCGTCGCCTAGATCGGCTCGGTCCGGAGTCGGTCGGTTGTCGTCTGAGGTGCCGACGGGGTCGTTTTTTGCGGTCGGCACGATCGATTTTCGTGATTGCGGTCGATTCTGCGTAGTGCTTTTCTCCGAGATTCTCAATTTTCCCTTCTTTTTCAATTTTATGGCCAGTTATCCACGTCGCGGGCGTTCTCAGCCCCTTAAAGGTAAGCCCCGCCCCAAGCGCAAGGCGCCCGGTTCCAAGCCCAACGCCAGTCGCCAGCGGGTGCTCGCGGCCCGTCGCCGCAAGGTCAATGCCCAGACCATCCGCGCCCATAACCGCGCCGTAAAGGCGTTGGAGCGCGAGGTCAACGCCGCCGTTGGGCAGGCGGATTCCGGTGTTACCCCGTTCCAGGCGGCCCCGGCTCCCGTCGAGTCCTGAGTGTTACGAGAGGAAGCCGCCTCCCGGTTTTTTCGACCAAAACGGCGGCGCGGGACATGGCCCCACCCCTTCCCAGCTACGCTGGGGATTTTCCGTGACGGCGGTTCTCAATGCGGAGGGCGGACCCGGTTGGGCTGTTAGCCACTTCGAGGATACCGTCGGGCGGACCGGCATAAAGCAAGAAGCCGCCTCGGATGTCGGGAAGGTCTACGGTGCTAGCAGCGGCATCGGCAGAAGCGACGGCAGAGTCGGCCTGGAGGTCGTGGTCGGTGAGGGCTGACGCGGCAGCCGTCTTGGCGGATTTCTTGGGGCGCGAGGCCTTTTTTGGGAGGGTCGTGGGAGGTGGCACGGTTGCCGCTGCTTCGGCCTCCGCGAGCCTCGATCCCCGATCAGGATTCCCGGAAAGCGGCTGCGGGGCGGCAGTCGGGTGTCCTGGGACATCATCCAGCGGGTGGCCCAGTTCGATCAGCCAGTCGGCCAGCCGCATCACGTCGGTATGGTGCTCGATCAGCACGACGGTATTACCGGCGTCGCGGAGCTGAAAGAGCAGGTCGAGGAGCCGCTGAATGTCTTGCCAGTGCAGGCCGGTGGTGGGCTCGTCGAGGAGATAGAGGGTCTGGCCCTGCTGCCGCTTGGAGAGTTCCAGGGAGAGCTTGAGGCGCTGGGCTTCGCCGCCGGAGAGCGTGTTGGCCGGTTGCCCGAGCTTGAGGTAGCCGAGGCCGACGGCTTGCAGGGTGGCCAGCCGCTCGCGGATTTTCGGGATGCTGCTGAAGGTGGCCAGGGCGTCGTCCACGGTCAGTTGGAGGGCCTCGGCGATGTTGAGGCCGCGGTAGCGCACCTCCAGGGTTTCGCGGTTATAGCGGGCCCCTTGGCAGCTCGGGCAGTCGATGAAGACCTCACCCATGAACTGCATATCGAGCTTGATCTGGCCATCACCCCGGCAGCGCTCACAGCGCCCGCCGGGGATGTTGAAGCTGAACCGGGCCGGGGTGTAGCCGCGGATCTTCGACAGCGGGCACTTCGCGTAGAGCTCGCGCAGGTGGTCGAAGAGTTTCGTGAAGGTCGCGGGGTTACTGCGGGGGCTGCGACCGATCGGCGACTGATCGACACGGACGACGCTCTCGAAGGCCTCGATGCCGTCGAGGCGGTCATGGGCTCCCGGCAGGTCGCGGGCCCCATGCAGGCGCAGGGCCAGGGCCTTGGCGAGGATGCCGTTGACGAGGGTGCTTTTTCCGCTGCCAGAGGCCCCGCAGACCACCGTCAGCAGGCCCACCGGAAAGGCCACCGTGAGGTTTTGCAGGTTGTGTTCACGAGCCCCGCGCACCGTCAGAAAGCCGCGCTCGGGCTGGAGGCGGCGGGCGGAGCGGTCGATGGCCAGGCGCCCAGTGAGGAAGCCGCCGGTGGCTGACGTGCGATCGGCGAGGCACTCTGGCACGGTTCCGGCGAAGAGGAGTCTGCCGCCCTGGTTCCCGGCCCCTGGGCCCAGCTCCAGCAGGTAATCCGCCGCCCGCATCGTCTCCCCGTCGTGCTCCACCACGATCACGCTGTTGCCGCTGTCGCGCAGGTCTTGCAGCTTCGCGATGAGCTTCTGTTGGTCGAGCGGATGCAGGCCGATGCTTGGCTCATCCAGCACGTAGGTCACCCCGGTCAGCCCCATGCCGAGCTGTGTCGCCAGGCGCACCCGCTGGGCCTCGCCGCCCGACAACGTCGCGTAAGGCCGCTCCAGCGTCAGGTAGCCCAGACCCGTTTCCTCCAGAAACGTCAACCGATGGCTCAACCCAGCGAGGACATCCGCCAACGGCGCATAAGGA
>DAIQNO010000197.1:0-5201 GCA_036788355.1 Opitutales bacterium
CCGTTTATATCCGGTCAAGCAGTGACCTCAGATATAGTAAAAAAATAAGTATATTGTGTCTTGTTGACCCTTTTGGGCCAGTGGATTGGGAATGCGCTTTGGACTTGGTTCCGATCGCGCCTCGACATCCCTCGCGAGAAGGGCGATGGATAAGGGGCGGTGCAGGAAAATCGGGAATCGGATAACAAAATATGATGTTGAGGAATCTATGCAATTGGGTTGGCTGCGCGTCGGTGGTGGCGTGGGTGGTGGCTTTTTGGGCGATGCCCTTGGCCAGCGGCCAATCTGGTGCAGGGGAGGTTGCAGCTGCGCTGTCTGAGATACCTAAGGAACTGGTGACGGTAAATTGGGGGGAAGAGCTGATTGAGGGCGGCGTGACGATGGTGGCCCTAGGCATCCTCAGCGTCGCGATGGTGGCCTTTGCCATAGAGCGTTTTTTGAGTTTTCGGCGAGATGGCTTTTTGCCGAGAGCCCTACTGGCGGAGCTCGAGCCGTCGTTTCGAGCGGGAAACTCGGAGGCGTTGTTGGCCAGTTGTGCCCGCTATCCGAGCACCCTTGGGCGAGCGGTAGCTTATGCCGTCAATCACCGCCACCTGGAGCCGACCCTGTTGATGCAGAACACGGGAGACGTGGTGGCGCGGGAAATCGCCGACCAGGAGCAGCGGGCTACGCCTTTCGCGGTGATCTCGGCCCTGGCACCGCTCTTGGGGCTCTTAGGGACGATGATCGGCATGATCGAGGCTTTTAAGTTGGTCGAGGTTTTCGGCGATGAAGGCGGTGCGTCACTGCTTGCGGGTTCCATTTCCAAGGCCCTGATCACCACGGCGGTGGGGCTGATCTTGGCCATCCCGTCGATTGCGTTGTATCACTACTTCAAGGGCCGCCTGCACGCGGTCTCCCAGCGGCTCGAAGTGGAGCTAGAGGAGGTCTTCAGCCAGTGGTTCCTGCGGCCGGTTGTGGGGGCTGGGATGTTGCCGGGCTCGGGCGAGCCGACATCGCGAGCCTCGGAATCGACGGCGGTAGATGAGGCCCAAGAGACCTTCCTAGAGGAAAATCGGCCCTTTACGGAGAACTAGTCGATGCGCCTACGACGGAAAAAAGCGGGGGCGATGGACGGTGGCGTGCCGATGACGCCGCTGATCGACTGCGTTTTCCTCCTGCTCATTTTCTTTTTGGTCACGAGCCAATTGAAGCGCTTCGAGCGGCAGATACCGATCACCCTGGCCGACCCCACGGCGTCCGTAGGTCTCGTTGCACGGGCCGATGCTTTCTCGCTGGGTTTAGGCAGCGATCGGCGGCTTTACAGGGAGGCCGGGCGAGATAACAATGGCGTTTTGACCTTTGCTGGGATAGCGGATGCCGACTTAGAGCCGTTTCTGGAGTCTTTGGTCGTGGAACGGGGCAGGGTGCCGCCGGTCGAACTCGTGGTAGAGGCTGAAACCGATTTCCAGGATGTCATCGACTTGCTTGATCGCCTTCAGTTGCTCGGCTTTTTTGAGGTGCGCCCGCGGATGCGGAATGGCGATATTGACTAATTGGCCCCTTCGGCCGTTGGAACTACTTTTGTTGCCCGGAAGATGAGAATACGTTCTGCGAAAGCGGCTGAGGAGCCGGAGGTGATGATGACGCCGATGATCGACGCCGTCTTCCTGTTGCTGGTCTTCTTTCTCGTGGCGACGATGCTCAAGAAGGATAAGAAGGACATCGATATCATCCCGCCAGAATCCTCCTCTGCAGTGAGATTGGTTCCCGATGACGAAATGCTGGTCTTGGGAGCCAATCCCGAGGGCGATTTGTTTTGGGAGGGGGTGCCGGTCAGTCTGATGGAATTGCATGACCGCCTGCGTGAGGTGGCTATTGTTACACCCTACCGGCGGATTCGCTTTGATGCTGACGCCGCAACGCCGTTCCGCGTGGTGGTGCAGGTGCTTGACCTGGCTCAATTTAACGGCATGACCAACATCGGCATCCGCACTTACGACAGTAAGTATAATCGTTAGGCCTGGCTGCTGATCATCCAGCTCGGATAGATGAAATTCTAGTTCACCACAGTGCCAGAAATCCTCCACCCGACTAGAGATGAACCCAGCACCAGCTTCAGTTTCAGGCCCAACCTCTTGGACTCGGGCGGTGAGCCCCCTGCGGTGGATAATCATCGTGTCGGTGGTGCTGCATGGGCTGGCGGCGTGGCTGGTCTTACCCTACCTGCAGACGCGGATGGAGTTTGATGCCGCAGCGGAGGCCGAGCGGGCGCAACTCGTTCAGCAGCGGGAGCAGCTCCGTCAGGAGGAGTTGCGGAAATTTCGCCAGACGGTGCGGCTCCGGGAGGATCAAGCGCGGGAGTTGATGGATCAGGAGGAGCGTCGCCGCCGGAACCAATTGGAAGAAAACGTCGAGCGGTTGCGCCGCGCTCGTGAAAAGGCGATTGCCGAGCGTGAAAAGGCGCTTGAGCGGATCGCAGATCGGGAATTACGGGAGGTGCTGCCCAAGCAGATCGAGCGCCTGCAAGAGAGTCTGCGGCGGCTGGATAATGCGGTACACCAGTTGGAGCGCGAGGCGAGATTTGCCGAGGAGGCCACGCAGCTACGGGAGGAAGTACGCGAGCAAATCAAGGCGTTGGATGACCTTCAGAAGACACTAAATGACCCAACCCAGGAGATTCCTGATTACCAGGCAGTTGCCAAGGAGGTCGCCGAAGTGGCCAAAACGGTGGAGGAGAAGTCGCTCGAGTGGCAAGAGGGGACCCACGGGTCGGCCAATTCTCGAGCTCAGGGGGCTGAGAATGCCGCCGAGGACACCAAGCGGATTGCCGAAGAGCTGCAGGAGGGGTTGAACATCAATGATCTCAACGCGCCACCCGCCGTTGCGACAGAGGATTCGGCGCCCCCAGCGTCCAAGGCTACCGAGCCGGGGAAGTCCACCCCTGCCGATCTCTACGAGACCGCGGTGGCTTTGGAGGAGCAGATTACCCAAGCCGATCGGGTGACCCGTGCGGCAGAGTTGGCCGAGGTTCAGGGAACATCCGTGGATGAGGCGTTGGCGACTTTGGAGGCTAAGCCCCCGTCGCGCCCGGACTTGTCGGAGGCTCTCCGGACGCCTGAGGGTAGTCAGCCGGTGCCCGACGCGACTTCCGCTGGCGCTCCGGGCAACCCGCCTGCTGGCTCGACTTCGCCTTCGGCAGAGAGTCCACCACCCACGACGACGGTCGGTGATGTCAACAGTTTCCGCGAGGCCATCCGGCAAGCCACCACAGAGACGACCGACATGGCCCGTAGGGCCGAGCGCATCACAGGAGGTGCGGTGCGGCCCACCCCGCCCCCTGCTCGCGAGCAGACTCCCGAGGAGGCTGAGCGGGCTCAGCGGGCCGTCAATTCCGGGCGCCGAGGGGTGGTCGTGGACATGCGGCCGTGGGCTGACCATCCCGAGGGGGGCGGCTTTGGAGAGCCGGCCATGGACGGTCTGACCGCTGACACGTCTGGTCGTGGGGGCGAGATGCTGCGTGGCCGGGATGAGCGGACGATCCGGGTAAGGACCGCCGACGTCGTTGCTAACGCCCTGCCGGGGCGGATGCTGACCGACGCCTCGGCCCGGGAGGGGTTTCTTTACATCGATACGTGGTATATGATCGGGCCCTGGGATAACTGGAGCCGCTCCGACTTTGCGGAGACCCACCCGCCGGAGCTGCGCGTCGATCTGGACGCCACCTACCTTAATGGCAAGTTCGCGGGCCAAAGGAACCATCCCGACCGCGTTTTATCATGGTATTTTGTCCAGTCTGATCGCATCGCGATCGAGCCGCGTCGGCCTACCTACTCGGCCACCTACTATGCTTATACCGAAGTCTATTCCGACCGCACGCGGGAGATGCTGGTGGCGATCGCTTCCGACGACATGGCTAAAGTCTGGATCAATGGAGAAGTGATCTGGATCGATCGGGGCCAATCGAGTTGGAACCTGGATGAGGGCTTTCGCCGCGTCGTTTTTCGTCAGGGGTTTAATACGATCCTCGTGCGATTGGAAAATGGCCCAGCCTACACGGCCTTTTCCGTGGTGCTCTGTCCGACTGACCTCGGTTCGGTAGCGGCGAGCCGGTAGCTGTCGGTTCTGGGGTTGCGCTGGCGGGCGGGGCCGGGCATCACGCTGAGGGATGGAGTCGTCGTATTGGGTGCATGACTTATCGCCGTTCCTCTGGGAGTGGGCTCCGGGGGCGGGCTTGCGCTGGTATGGGTTGGCCTATCTGGCGGCTTTCGCAATCGCGGTCGGGCTGCTGCGGTGGTATTTCAAAGAGGGTCGGTCGCCGTTGACCGCGTCGGATCGGCAGGTTTTGTTGACCGCGATCGTTGTCGGCACCCTCCTCGGAGGGCGGTTGGGTTACGTGGTGTTGTATCGACCGGAGATTCTCGGGGACAACCCGCTGCGGCTTTTCGCCGTGTGGGAGGGTGGGATGGCGAGCCACGGCGGTATGGCGGGCATCGCGGCGGCGCTGTGGTGGTTTAGTCGCTGGTATGCTCGCCAGCCCGGTAGGCTGCTTCCCTTGGGGGCGGGGGCGCAGCGGCCCCTGCTGGGTTTCTGGGGGCTGGCGGATATTGCCGTGACGCTGGGTCCACCCGGTATTTTCCTGGGGCGCTTAGCCAACTTCAACAACGGCGAGCTGTGGGGGAAGGTCGCAACCGTGCCGTGGGCGGTGATTTTCCCGGAGGCTCAGCGCTTTGGCCATTTCAACCCCGATGCCGCCACCGTCTGGGTCGAATCGGCGGTTTTCACCGGTCTGGCCAACCCGCGCCACCCGTCGCAGCTCTACGCCGCCTTGCTGGAGGGGCTGGTGTTGGGGGCTTTTCTTTGGTGGCGGTTCTGGCGCAGCCGTCAGACCCGGCGTTATGCGGTCGCTGAGGAAGTTGTCACGGCTGGCACCCCCGAAGGCCCGGAGGCGCCGAAAGGCGTCGCGCAACCGGCGGGTGAGGATGAAGCTCGTGCTTGGCGGGTATCCGTGACTCACCTCGGAACTCCGGGTCGGCTCACGGGTGAGTTTATGGTGGCTTACGGAGTCTTGCGCGTCTTCAGCGAGGTCTTTCGCGAGCCGGATGCGTCCTTGATCCTCGGACTTTCACGCGGCACGTTTTACTCGCTGGTCCTGCTGGCTCTGGGCGTTGCGACCCTCAGCTACCACCACCGCCGCCCGGCCGCAGCTTAAACTCGGCGGA
>DAIQNO010000198.1:0-5181 GCA_036788355.1 Opitutales bacterium
CACCCGTCCATCGGCACCCACAGCTCTCAGCGCACCGGCGGTCTGGTGCACTTGCGGGGTGATCGCGGCGATTTCGCGGTCATTCGCCAATGCTCCCGGGGCCTGTAGTTCATGGAAGCCCAGCGTTTCGTCCACTTCCCAGCAGCTCTCCTTCTCGACTCCGCCATCTGGACGCACTGAGCGGTGCCAGACGCAGAGATGATGATTGCGGGAGCTCACTTGGAGCACGCTGTGCCCATAGCCGCTTCCCCCTCCTCCGATTTCGGATTCGCGGCGCGCGAGTCCCTCGAAAATGCAGCTCTCCTGCCCGGTCGATTTCCGGATGGAGGCGAGGTGAAAGGAGGCGCTGACACGACAGGTTCGAACGGCCCTTAGGCGAATCCAGGCGGCGGGCAATTCGCGGGCAGACCAGAGACTGAAGGTGTATCCCGGCCGGTCGACATGCCCCTCCAACTCAAGGTCTCTGAAAGGCCGCCAATCCCCGGAGCCGGTCAGATCACTTTCCAACTGAAAACGAAGGGTGCCGTCCCCTGCAGCAGTGAGATGCAGGCAGATGTTGTCATATCCGTTGACGAGAAACGGATCACTCGTCTCGCCCGCTTCCACCCTGTCCTCCCGCCAGACACAGCCGAAACCCGATCTCGGCCCCCATGTCTCAAGCACCTCCGGCGCGATGAACTGGAGGTTTGAATGAGAATGGCCGGGTGCTGCCCAAGGGACCCCGATGCGCGAGGCGTCCTGGCCCGCCAGCACCAGTTGACCCTCCCACGAGCAAAAATCCGGAATATAGCGTTGGTAGGTGCAGATCGGGCGCAATCCGCCACTATTCCCGGGCGAGAACGAATCGGGAAACTCATAAAAGGTCCCATGCATGACCATCAGCGTCCGTCCGCCATCCACTTTGCGGATACGCGGCCATTCCGTGTAGGAACCATTCCAGCCATCGTAGGTGTAGGAGCCTTTAGGAAGCCGCCACACGGTCCAAGACCCTGCGCGACGGACGTGAAGCAGCGCGGAGCGCCGGTCCCACCCCTGTGCCCAAACGGGCTCATCGGGATCGGCGGCACCGGCGATGTCTCCCGGCCCCATCACCTCGGTGTGCTGCCGCCGCGAGACGACCCGCCACGTTTCCCCGTCCCATTCCCCGAGCACGCCCCAATCCTCCGGCCCGTTGGTGTCGGGGACGCACAGGTAAGGTGCCACCTCCCGGAGCGTCGCATCAAGATCCGTGTAGTCCACTTTCCAAAAGGGTGAAGGCGCAGGTTCTTCGCCGTTGTGGGACACCACCAGCACACCCTGCGAGGTGTAGGCCCCTTTGGCGTGCCAGCCTGGAAGCGGCTTTTTGGCCAGCAGCCTCGCCGCCAGGGTCCGGACTTCCACCTCATACAAGGAACATTCCTGAGTGTAATAATAGACCTTGTTCACCGGGTCGTGCAGATGGCGGGCCACGGCGGACAATCTTCCCGGCAAGCTGTCCCGGTTGATCACCCGAACCTGTCCTTCGCTGTCGATCGCATAACACCCAATAAAAAGCTGGCCGGATTCGCGGTGTATCATCCGGCATGCATGGGTGCCACCAACGCTCTCCGGACTTGCCCGGAGTTCAAGATCTGGCGTCACCGAATACAATTGATCGGCCCCATGGCCGAGGGCGTGGGAGGTGTAGGTCAGAAACCAAAGCCGTCCCGCCCAGGGAACCACCGCACCGATTCCACACTCCGGCTGCGGGCCGTTTAATCCCTCGGGACCAGGACCGTGATTCCAAACGGCAAGATGAGGGTGGATGCCCGATACAGACAGGTGACTTGATTTCATGAACGTGCCTGATTCTCTTTGATTGCCGCCACCAAAGCCGGGTCATCAAGTTGTTCGTGGGTTAGATAGAGACTGATGTTTCCGAAGCGGGAGGAGTGGGTGAGATAGTCCACTCCGGCCGGGGCATCGGTGTCGATCATCGGATCGAACGCAGCGGCCCGGGCGATGTCCGCCCTTGTCTTCATGACCCGGACCGCCTGGGCCTGAGGCAGGAAAAAATCGTTGAGCCGGGTCATGTCGTGGAGCGCCGCAAACTGGGGATTGGCGCATTGGTAATTCAAAACGCAATCGGGCCGCGCTCTGCGGGCCGCCTTGGAAACCACCTCGAAAAGCCGGTGAAGATAGCGGTAGCCATGCAGAATTTCGCCGCTCCCAAACGCGGGTCTGGGATCTTTCATCGGACCCGTGAAATCAAATTTGAGCCCATCTGCCCCGACGGCATCGTCGCCGCTCCCCAGCAGAAACTCCAAGCTCTTTGCCACTCTCTGCTGCCAAAGGGGATTGTCCGGATCCAGCCGGGTTTCGCCTTCGTCGCCTATGCGCACGCATTCCTCCGCGGGAAGTCCGATGGAAAGACTGCATATCCAAAGCAACACCTTGCGGCCTTCCCTGCGCCTCGCCCGGACAAAGGCGGGTAGGTCGGGCCATTTTTCTGGATCGGGCGACCAGTCGCCTTCCGAGAGACTCCATCCATGGTCAATCGTCAGGATGTCGAAGGGAATGCCGGCCCTCTCATAGGCCGCCACGTGCTCCTCATACACGTCCTGTCGGGCGTAATTCTGGGAGCGCGGGGCCCCGGTCGCCGCTTCAACGTTTTGCAGGATGTTGTCTTCCGGGGCATGGTTCGCCAGGGTCGCCAATTCCACCTGCCGATGCCAGCCGCAGACCATGGTGGCGCGGCCATTAGTTGCCGACCCGGAACGTTGCGGTCGGCAGGCGAGGCCCGCCCTCACCATTCCCTCGGCATGGGCGCGCAGGGCGGCAAATTCATCCTGAAATCCGAAGCGCCACACCAAGGCTGGTGAGGCGAAATCTGCGGACAGTTCAGGCAAGCTTGGGTAATCCAGAACGAAATCCAACCCGCCGGCTTGCGTTGATTCCACATGGAAACGGCTGAACTCAAGTTGCTCCAGTCTCGCCTCCACCGAGGCCGCGCACCAACTGCCGTCCGACAGGTGAAAGCAAACGGCAAACGGAGGAGGGGAAAACCAGTTCCCTCCATCATGATGCAACCGGTGTGGCGGATGATAAAATATCCCGTGCGCGGCGGGAGCTGGATCGAAGACGCTGGTCGTGTCCACACGGGATCCCTGGCAAAGCCTCAGTTTCTGAATCCGCGTGCGACTCGACGATTTCCAAAGGGCCTGATACCGGATGGCATCTGCTTGAAACTCCACACGAACCCGGGTGCAGCCGGGACGGGTGCCAGCGTCCACCCACTCGATCGCGGCGGACTCTCCCCGGACCACATGTCGTTGGGGTGTCGAAGGGTCCAGTTGCCACTTCCCACCTGAATCAGAGGCACGTTCCGTAACCGGGGACGAAGCGGCCTCCGTATCTGTGAAAACTCCAGCGTCCAGCGCGAGTTCCACCCATTCCCGTTCCCCTTCGCCATCCGTGCGGCGAATGCAGAGGTGTTCGGGAGCACCATCCGTCCACCAGGCGAAATAGGCTGCCGTTTGCACCGTCAGATACCCATGCTTGGAACCTGTGTGGTAATTGGGGACGACGATCAGTTCGACGAGGTCATCGCAATCGGAAACGGGCCAAATCATCCGTTTATTTCAGGTTGTAGCGGGTTGTAGTGGATAGGGGGAAACCGTGTCGCTCCTGCGGGTTCAGAATGAGATGAGCGCCCCCGCCGATCCCCGGTCCGTGCAGCCAGACCCGCCAGGCTGAACAACGTGAAAGTTGACGGCTCCGAAGCTGGAAATCGCGAGACGTGAGAAGATGGATCCGCAAGCCCGACACAAGTGGCCTTCCATAAAAGACGCCTTTAAATTCATACGTATGCATTCTGCCTTTACCGGTTCAGCTGGTCAATGAAAACCGCAGGAAATTTTCTCTGAGCGGAAGCTGATTACTTTCCCGATCCCAGGATTGTGCCGCGCGAATCGGGCCGGCACGCCTCAGCATTTCCTCGCCAACCCCTCTTTTCCGCCTTTGTGATGATCACCGCCCTCCGCCCTCTCGTCTGCGACGCCTGCCGCACCAACTGGACCTTTGTAGCAATCATTACCGATGAGGGTCTGACTGGCGTCGGCGAGGCCACGCTGGAACGTATCGACATCTTTTGTTCGAGTCGTTCAGTAACCAACAATTTGAAGCTCTGGAATGCGGCCAAAATGGCTGGTGTTGGCAGTGACGAGCGGCATTTCGTTTTCCACTGCCAAGGTGGCGATCCAAAGGTCATTGGAACCGATAAGTCGCCCTCCGAGCGCAGCAGCCGCACAATCCTGCCATAGAGTCCCGCTGCGCGTCTGGTCACCGGGAGGATCTCAAAGGACTCGACTACAGAGACGAATGCCGGATCCGACAGGTTCTCGAAGCCTTCGGCATACTCTCCGTAGGCAATCACCGAGAGATAGGCCGCTTTGCTTGCGTGATTTTCCAAAAAAACATGGGCCTTGCCTTTTTGCTTTGCTTTCCTCTCTTTCTGGAAATCGATCAGAAAGATCGTATCGAAACTCAACGATTCCATTGGTCTTCTGGCGGCAAATCGTTCCGTTGCGCCTCTGTCAAACGCTGTAAAGTGCTCTCAGAAATCGCTCCAGTCGCCCTGGAGAGCAACTCACCGCAACGTTTGGGGCCGTCCTCCCAGCGGGCGCGTTTGATGACCTGCGAGAAGGATTCCTTTTTGGATCGCTTGGCGCGAACCAAAGCGCGATAGGCATCTTCATCCACTGACAGTGTTTTTATAGCCATACACAGTATAATGCACAGATCGATCAGGACTCGCAACTTCTCCCTCGAAAAACAATTGATCCTGAGCAATACCAAGGGTCGACAAGCACGATCTCGTGATCGTCTCCGACCGACCGGGACTCTATATCACGCGGAAACCCGGCGGCATCGCGCCCCATGCCTGCCAGCCGCACGATTTGCGCCATTACCCAAGGACACTCACCAATAACCGGCCACCCGGTGCGCCTCCAAGGCCAGATCAAGAATCAGGATTTCGCTACAAAATGGAAATGCCCGCCTTTGTTTGAGGCGGGCATTTCCGAGAACCTGCAAGCGAGGGCTGCGCCATCAGGCCTGGCCGGGTAAGTGGTTCTGCTCAGGCAATGGAGCGGCGGCGGCGGAGAACCAGCATGGCCGCAGAGGCTAGTGCAATCAGTGCAGCGGATGAGGGTTCGGGGATGA
>DAIQNO010000199.1:0-5161 GCA_036788355.1 Opitutales bacterium
TCGGCTTCGCGGAAGCTGGTGACCCCGCCGCTGGAGTTGGTGGTGATGCCGTCGGGGTAGAGTTTGACGCCGAGGAGGTGGGGGCGGGCGGCGATCAGCTCGGCCTCGGAGTAGTCGCGGAAGAAGAGCACCATGAGCGGCTCGAAGATTTCGTGGTTGGCGGCGGCGAGGATTTCGCGCCGGTAGGCCAGGAGTCGCTCCAGGGAGTCCACAGGGGGGAGGGTATTGGGCATGGCGACGGCTCCGGCGAAGGCGGCGGCGGTGGCGGGCACGACGTAGCGGAGCATTTCCCCCTGGCGGAGGTGGATGTGCATATCGAGGGGCGACTTCAGTTTGATCTCCATCAAGGCACTCTGCTAGAAATTGGCGGATGAGGAAATGCAAAATCTGTCGATGGAGAGGGATGCCTGGCGTTGGTCGGTGTCTGGCGGGGCTTCGCCGGGGGCTGTCGGTGGTGCTTCGCGGAGGGTTGGCGGTGGTGCTGTGTCTGGCGGTCGGTGAGGTTTCGGCTCAGCGCGGGTCTGGTGGGGTTCCGGCGGTGCCGCGCGGGGCGACCGCGACCCCTCGCCTGACAGACGCGGGGGGGCTGACCGCCTACCTGGAGCGGGCGGTGGTGCTGGATCTCTTTCCGGGGGTGATCGTGGCCCAGGTTTCGCCGGCTGATGTGACCTATACGGCGGCTGGGGTGGCTCGGCGGGATGGTCAGGTGCCGACGCCGCAGACGTTGTTTCCGCTGGGGGAGGTTTCCGGGGTGCTGACGGTGGCGGCGACTTTTGAGCTGGTGGCGGCCAGGCAGCTCGGCTGGAACTCGCGATTGGCGGCGTTTCTGCCGGCTTCGGTGGCGGCGACGCTGCCAGTTTTTGGCGAAGAGGAGATTCGGTTGCGGCACCTGGCGGCGCAGACGTCCGGCTTTCCGAGGCTGCCCCCGGATTGGGTGCCGAGGGAGCCGACCCAACCCTTCAACGGCTACGACGAGGCGGCTCTGTTGGCTTCGTTGACGCAGTTGCCGCCGCTGGTGGCGGCTCCGGGGGCGATTTTTGAGCCCAGTGTCTTCGGGATGGGCACGCTGGGCTACGTGGTGGCCACTCGGCAGGGGCGTCCTTTGGCGGAGGTGGTGGCCGAGCGGGTGATGGCGCCGCTGAGGTTGGCGGATCTGACGTTTTCCCTGAGTGAGGCGCAGCGGGCGCGGTGTGCAGAGGGTTTCGCGGGGGAAGAGGCCGTTCCGGCGGTGGAGATGGGAGCCCTGGTAGGGGCGGCGGGGGCCTGGGGCAGTGCGGAGGCCTTGGCCCAGTTTCTCCGGGCGGCGGGGCTTTGGCAGCGGTCACCCTTGGGGCGGACGTTTCAGCAGATGCAGAATGTCGTCTCGGGCACCCCGTGGCCGCAGACGACCGCGACGCTGGGTTGGCACTTGACGACGAGTCAGGGGGAGGAGCTGTTCTGGGTGGTCGGCAAGTCGGCGGCGCAAAGTGCGTTCATCGGGTTTTCTCGCGCCGGGCAGCGGGGTGTGGTGATTTTGGCCAACGGCACGGAAACGCTGGAGCCGCTGGGCTTTCACCTCCTGCAGCCGGCGGCGTTTCCGTTGCCGCCGTTGCCGCTCGATGTCGCGGTCGGGCCGTCGATATTGGCTCGACACGCCGGGCTCTACCGCACAGAGGCGGGTAATCTGATCCGGGTGAGGCACGCGGACGGCCGGCTGCTGGTGCAGGTCGATGACCTCCCGACGTATCGGGTTTACGCCCGCGATCCGCTGGTCTTTGCCTACCGCCACGGTGGGGCCACCCTGCACTTTTCCCCGAGTTCCGGCCCGTCAGGGGTCAGTCCGGGCTTGGTTTTGAAACAAGGTGCCCAGGCACTGCCAGCGGTGCGCGTGGTAGGGGCCGGGGAGTGACTTTTTACCGGCACTAGGGCTGCTGGGAGGAGGGGCTGACGTGGCTCCTTTGGGCTGGTGGGCGGTGGGCCCACGGTAACGTCGGTTGACTCGAGAAGGGTGGGGTCGTGACAGGAGTAGGCGGTGAGGTGGTTGCGTCGGAAAAAATGGGTTCTTGGCGGGTGGGCTGATCGGTGGCAGAGTCCCAGGGATGGACTCTGTGTGCGTGGTAGGGTTGGGGATTATCGGGTCGGTGTGGGCGCGGCATTATGCGGCAGATGGGTTGGCCGTGAGGGCCTGGAATCGCACTCCGAAGCCGGATCTCCCCGGTTATACGGGGGATTTACGTGGTGCCGCGCGGGGGGCCGCAGTGGTGCATCTGTGCGTGGCCGATCCGGTGGCGGTGCAGATGGTGCTGGCCGACATTCTGCCCAGCCTCGGGCCGGGGCAGCTCGTGATCCAGTCCAGCACGATTTCCCCGGCGGCGGCAGAGGGCTTTGCCGATCAGGTGACGGCGACCGGGGCGGCCTACCTGGAGGCGCCCTTTACGGGTAGCAAGCTGCGGGCGGAAAGTCGCGAGCTGGTGTTTTTTCTTGGTGGTGAGGCGACGGCCGTGGCCCAGGGGGAGCCGTGGTTGGCCCGCCTTAGCACCCGGCGGTTGCCGATGGGCAGCCCCGCGCAGGCCGCCGCGATCAAGTTGGCGATGAACCTCCAGATCGCCACCATCGGCCAGGCCCTGGCCGAAGGGTGGCATCTCGCGAAGTCCTACGGGCTGAGCGACGACGCCTTTTTTGGGGCCTTGCGCCTCAATGTCGCCCACTCGGGGATGGCCGACCTCAAGGAGCCTAAGCTCCGGGCGGGCGACTTCACCCCGCATTTCTCGGTTAAGCACATGGCCAAGGACCTCGGCCTGGCCCTGGCCGCTGCTCGCGACCTAAACCTCGGACTGACGGCCCGCACGCGGGAGCTGTATCTCGAAGGGATGGAGCGCGGTTGGGCGGACCTCGATTTCAGTGTGCTGGAGGGCTTAATTGCGGATGACGGCGGCGATTGAGACGATGGGGAGAGGCCAGTCTCCTGCGAGCTAAGTCCGCCGACGAATTTCAGCCCCAACGGGGCCAAAGATGAACTTCAGCCCCAACGGGGCGAAAGGTTCAAGCCCAGGGTGGAGCGAAGCGCAACCCTGGGTCTGCCGACGTTCAAAGTCCAAAGTCCTGAAAGGACGACAGATCGATCGGAGGAGATGAGCCTGATCGGCGCGGGTGAACTTTATCGGATCGCGCAAAATTGCGGGCTGGGCGCGCCATCGGGGTGTCGTCCTTTCAGGACTTTGGTGGTTATGCGAACTGTTTTCCCAGGGTTGCGCGCCTGCGTCGCTCCACCCGCGGGCTTTTTCCTGTCGCCCCGGTGGGGCTGGATGAACTAAGCCGATGATACGCCCCACGCCACTCCTAGTCGATGGCCTCGGGGCGTTCAAAGACCAGGGAGATGACGCCGGGGTTGAGGGTGGCGTCGCTGATGACCAGGCGGTTTTGCTCTTGGTCGTTGCGGTAGTTGATGACGAGTCTGGGCAGCTTGAGAAAATCGACATTTTCGACTTCGGAGAATGCGGAGCGGATGACATCGCCCGTTGCGGAGGTGTATTCACTCCCGACCATGTTTAAGGTCTGGCGGTCTATGAGGATGGTGTAGGTGCGGTTGCTGCTGGCTGGGGTAAACGCGACTTTGATCAGCGGGGTGCCGGTTTCGTCAGTGGTCTCTTCGATTTGCGAGACGGCACCCTGGCCGTCGATGGCAAACTGTGTGAAGGGATGGAAGAGGCCGACCAGCGGGCGGATGGCTATTTCGGTCGGGCTATCGAGGTCTTCGACCAACAACCGGCTGGCGCGGGTATCCTGCACCGAACGCCAGGCTTCGTCTGGGGTAACGCCGATGCTGATCTGCAGGGTCTCCCGCGTTAGGCGGAGAAAAAAGTCCTCCGGGCGGCGCTTCAGGTTGTAAAACGCGTAATCCCCGGTGTGGTCAGACAGGACGCCGGTCAGGCGGATGGTCTGCACGTTGTTGAGAGCCGCCCGCCCGCCGTTGGCCTCGGCGAAAGCATCCACTAGCGTCTGCGGCGTCCAAAGTCCGGTTGGGGTGGCTAGTAGCGCGCTGGCGGCGGTGGCCTCTCGATCGGATCGGTTCGGGGCGAGGCTGCTGACGACGAAAAAGAGAAAAACCGCGAAAACGATGACCGAGCCGACCCAGGCCAGTCGGCCATACCAGTTACGCCGGATTTCCTGAGCAACTTCGCCGGAAATTTTCGGTGAGAGATCGGCGGCTGGGGCCTGGCGCTGGAAGCCCTGGCTGCCGAGGCGGGAATAATTGACCTCCGGCTCTGAGTCCTCTGCTTTCGGTTCAGAATCCTCCGCTTCGGGAGGTTTCGGTCGGGTCGTCTCGCTTTCGACGATGGGCATCTCTCCGGACGCGGGTTCTCGGTCCCAAGGGATGCTGCGACGGGTGATCCCTCGCCGCCGAGTGACTCTCAACTCCTCCTCGAAGACCGGGACGGTGGCGGCCATCCAGATGGTGCGGCAGCCGGGTCGGCCTTCGCCAGGTGGTATGAAGTTTGGCAGTTGCGGCGGGGGGAGCGGGATGGCACCGGCGGGAAATTGTGCGGGATCGAGAGCGAAGGCCGGGTGGATGATGACCCCAGGGTGCCCGGGCAGGTTCACCGGTTGCAGTCGCCGGACGGCGTCCGGGATAGCGAAATCAGGCCCCGTTGGGGTAGGCGTGGGAGTGGTGGGTTCCGAAGGCGGCCCCGAGGCCTCCAACGTGGTTTCATCAGGGTCGTTTTCGCTTGGCATGAAGACTCGGATATCCGTCCAAGGGGTTCAGGGCAAGCGAGAACCCGTTTCGACCAATCTGGTGCCCTGCCAACCGCGCCTTTCTGTCTCGGGGCTTCAGGTGGTCATCCGCCGAGAACGCGGCTCAGTCTGTTGGGGCGGGCCGATGCATCCTGCGGGCGATCAGGGATTGCCCGAGGCCCATGACCTGCTGGAAATAGCTGGGAGCTTCGAAGGGCCAAGGCGCGTCTGCGGCGACTTCCCACAGCGGGTGCTCGGCGAAGAGCCGCTGTGCCCAGCGGAAGAGGTCGGGGTGGTCGGTGCGGAAGCAGAAGAGGCACTCTGGTTCGGCAAGGCTGGCCAGCCGGTCGAGCAGAGCGGGTTGCAGCATCCGTTTTTTGTGATGGCGGACTTTGGGCCAGGGATCGGGGTAAAGCATGAAAATGCGAGACAGGCGGGCCCGCGCGGG
>DAIQNO010000200.1:0-5101 GCA_036788355.1 Opitutales bacterium
ATTGGTGCAAGCATGGATTGAGATTCATCGCGATGAACTCATGGCCGATTGGTTTTTGGCTGTCAACGGTCAGGCCGTTTTCAAAATTGAACCCCTAAGATAAGATGAATCCACGAGTTACCAAAGTCTCCCCTGAACCTGGGTTTCGACTCTATCTCGAATTTTCTAATGGCCAGCGCAGGGAGTTTGATGTTTCGCCCTACCTCGACCGCGGAATTTTCCGACAGCTCAAAGACCCGAGGTATTTTCGCCAAGTGAGGGTGAGCCTGGGAACGGTTGAATGGCCCGACGGCCAAGATTTTTGCCCCGACACCCTTTACGAAACCTCTCAGGTGGTGGTTTAGGACGTTCCGGTTTTCCCTTTGCCTGCGCTACCACCTAAAAGCTCTGTAAAAGGCGGAATCGGTGGGGGTGGCACCGGGGAGTTGACAGATCGCGGCGGCGAAGTGGCTGGCTCGGGTGAGGTTGTCTTGGAGAGGGAGTTGGCGGAGGAGGCCGTCGATGAAGGCGGCGGTGCAGCCATCACCGGCGCCGACGGTGTTGATGAACGGGTCTGGTTGCGGAGCAGGCGAGACCCGGGCTTCCTCGTGGGCAGTGATCGCGGTAGCACCATCGGCCCCAGCCGTCAGGAGCATCGCGTGGGCCCGGTGTCGGGCGAGGTAGGCGCGGGCGGTCGGGGTAGAGTGGGTGAAGTCGAGCGGTCTCAGGCGAGGGTCGGGTTCCCGCCGGGCTTCAGGTGAGTCGGCCAGCTCAGCCAGTTCTTCGAGGTTGAGCTTCACCCAAGTGCAGCCGTCGGTGAGCTCGGCAATGGCCGCCTGGGAATACCACGGGGCGCGGAGGTTGGCGTCGAAAAGGACGGCTCCGGGCCATCGGCTCCGCCAGCGGCGCAGCAGGGCGGCGTTATGGGTGCTGCGGGCGATGAGGCTGCCGTGATACAGCAGGGAGCCGCGCGAAACCAAAGCGGAAGGCGGAATGGTGTCAGCGGGCGGCTCAGGGGCTTCCGAAAGGGCGTCCTGGTCCATGGGGCAGGGGAGGGTGCTCAGGTCGAGCTGGGAGGCGTCGAGGGCATCCCAGGCGCGGTTCTCGAGGATTTCGTAAGTCGCGGAGCCGTGTTCTAGATGGACCCGCACCGCCCCCGTTGCCAGGTCGGAGCGGATGGCTATACCCGAGACATCCATCCCCGCAGTGGCCATCGCGGCGAGGATCTCATGGCCCTCGGCGTCGTCACCTACCGCGCTGATAAACTGCGGATGCTGGCCGAGCCCCTGGAGGTGCCTGGCGACGTTGAAAGGTGCCCCACCAAGCCGCCGGGAGCCGTCCGGAAAGTGGTCAAAGAGCACCTCGCCGATCACGATGGGGCGGTTGGAATGGGTCTTCACGAGGGAGGGTGGGGGAGGGGTCATGGGGACTAGGGGGAGAAAAAGATCGGTCGAAAAGTGGTTGATGGTCAGGAGCTTGGCGACGGAGGGTGCGGGCAGGCGGGCGCGGTTCGCGGTTGGGAGCTTTACAAGCGGTGGGCTGAGCCGCCACTTTCAATGGCACTGCTGACTTGCGGCCTGAGACCGACCTGACCGCCTGCTAACCTACCACGATGGGCCTGACCGACCAACCGTTTTCTCCCTACCCCGGATGGGCCCTCGCGACGGATCTTGACGGGACGCTGATCCCGCTACCGGGCCGGGCACGGCACCGCTGGGCCTTGGCGCGGCTGGCGTTTCTGCTCAGTCGGGATCACGTTCCGTTTCTTTTCGCGACGGGTCGGCACTTTGCCTCGGCCCACCGAGCGATCGGTGAGTTCGGGCTGCCAGTGCCTCGGTGGATTGTCTGCAATGTCGGAACGGATATTTTTGAGTCGGACGGCCGAGGTGGCTACCGGCGCTTGGAGGCTTTCCAGGAGCACCTGCACCAGTTCACGGCGGGGGGGACGACGCGGGAAGTCCGGGAGGCACTGGGCGCGATTCCGGGGCTGATCTTGCAAGAGGAGGAGGCTCTCGGGCCGTTTAAGTTGAGTTTTTACGCTGAGGTGGAGCGCCTGGAGGCGCAACGGGCCGAGGTAGCGGGCCGGTTACGAGCCCTGGGGTTGCGCTACGACGCGATTGCCAGCATCGACCCTGGTCATGGCATCGCTTTACTGGACCTGCTGCCGGAAGGCGTCCACAAGGCCCACGCGGTCTGCTGGTTGGCTGACCATGCGGGCTACCGCCCCGATCACGTGATCTACGCGGGGGACTCGGGTAACGATTTTGCGGCGCTGGTGCAGGGCTTTCGGGGGATTTTGGTGGGCAACGCCAGCCCTGGGTTGGCCGAGCGGGTGCGGGAGCATCTGGCCCGGTCGGCAGCGGCAGAAGGTGCCGGGAAGCCGCCCGAAGGGGGTTTCTGCGGCGCGGTTTATGAGGCGACCGAGGGTGCCACGGCGGGAGTGCTGGAAGGCTGCCTGCATTACGGGCTCTTTGCGGGCGAGGCGGAGACGCTGAGCTGGCTCCAGCGACTCGATCCACCGCCGACCGGGGCCACCGAGGGGCGGAGCAAGGAACCGGCGGCCTCCGCAGACGGGCGATGGCCGGTGGGGGATTTTTCGGTCTGGGCTCCGCGCCACGAAACGCTGGCCCTGGAATGGGATGCGCTGAGCCACGGAGCACCCGTTGGCGGCAGAGTTGAGCCAGCCGGTGAGGAGTCGGTTCTGAACGACGTAATGCTGCTGCCCCATCACGGTTACGTCACGCTGCGGCGCGCTCCCGGTGGTTATTTCCGGTGGTCGGGAGAGGTTCCGCCGGGCGCCAAGTATCGCTGGGTCGATGCCGGTGGTCGTCGCTGGCCGGATCCGCAGTCACGGTTTCAGCCGGAGGGGGTGCATGGGCCGTCCCAGTGGGTGCCGACGCGATGCCTGGGGGCTACGTTCTGCCAGGGGCAACCGGTGTATCGCCTGGAGGAGCTGGTGATCTACGAGGTTCACGTCGGCACCTTCACGCCGGAGGGCACTTTCCGGGCAATCATTCCCCGACTGGCCGCCTTGCGCGACCTCGGGATTACGGTGCTGGAGCTGATGCCGCTGGCTCAACCCGCCGGAACGCGCAACTGGGGCTATGACGGGGTAGCACTTTTCGCACCACAGGCGGCTTACGGGTCACTGGAAGACCTCCTCGCCCTGCTGGCAGCGGCCCAGGCGGAGGGGCTGCTAGTGGTGCTGGATGTCGTTTACAACCACCTCGGGCCGGAGGGGAACTACCTTGAGGTGATGGGGCCCTACCACCGCACCGACCAAGCTACCCCGTGGGGCGGTGCGCTCGACTTTGCCAACCCCGCGGTCCGGGACCTATTTCTCGGCAACGCTCTCTACTGGCTGGGCGAGGTCGGCTTCGATGGCCTACGGCTGGATGCCATCGCGACCTACTTTGACCAGACGCAGCCGTCGTTTCTCGCTGAGCTGCGCGAAGCCGTGGACGCCCTGGGGGAGGCTCAGGGCAGGAAGCTCTGGCTCTTTGGGGAGAGCAACCTTTACGACCCGCTCCACCTGCAGGCCCGCCCGGTAGGCCACGGCCTGGATGCCATCTGGTGTGACGACCACGGACACGCGCTTCTGGCCCGGCTCACCGGCCAGAACCATCACGGTGGCCGCCGATACGACCCCCTTGGCGACCTCCCGGCAGTCCTCAGGGCCGGAGCCCGTTTCGGGCGCGACCCTGCCGGCCATCCCGTCCGCCTGTCGGCCTCGCCGCAAAGTCGGGAGCCCCACGGCGCGGATCGGGTCTCTGGGACTGGTCTAGGGGTCACGGCCACGGAGAATGCCTGCGACAGTCAAGAGGCGACCAGAACCACTACCAGTGTCGTAGCGGTGCCGCCCTCGGGCGACAGCCTGCCGGAGCGGCGTCGTTTCGTGATCGGCCTCCAGAACCATGACTGGGTGGGTAACCAGCCCGGC
The DNA here is from genome assembly GCA_036788355.1 of Opitutales bacterium. GTDB lineage: Bacteria > Verrucomicrobiota > Verrucomicrobiia > Opitutales > Cerasicoccaceae > DAIQNO01. Next base: position 3,920 of record DAIQNO010000200.1, read on the forward strand.
GGGCAACGGCTCCACCAGTGGGCCGGGGTTCCCGCCCAGCAGGTCGCCGCTGCGCTGACCTTCCTCAGCCCAGGGATCCCGCTGCTCTTCATGGGCGAGGAATACGCCGAGTCGGCGCCGTTCCTCTTTTTTACTGATTTCAGCGACGAGAACCTCCGTCGGGCCGTCGATGAAGGGCGCGCTCGTGAACACGCCCACCTTGACTGGTCCAGCGGCTTGAAAGCTTCCGATGTCGCCGCCTTTCACGCCAGTAAGCTCCGGGACTTTGAGCGCGGACACGGCCTTTCCGACGGGGATGATGGTGCCGCGAGTCTGGATCAGGGTGCCGCGAGTCTAGGGGATGGTACCGCGATGGCCCGCCAGCGCGGAATGCGGGCCTGGTATCGCGCAGTGTTGCAGCTTCGGCGAGAGGGCCTCGCCGAGGGATGGCTACGGCCGGAAAACCTCTCAGTGACGGAGAGCCCCGCCCTCGGCACGTTGACGCTGGTCTACAGCGACGAGCCTGCCGAGATCGTGATCGAGGCCCGGTTACCCGGAGCAGAACCGGCCTCGCCGCCGCTGCCCAGCGTGAATGTCGTTGCGGCTCAGCACGTCTGCCTGCTGGACAGCCGCGACCGAGCTTTTTCGACTGAGCCGGATGCTAAGCGTGCCCCATCGGTGCGGATTTTCCGAAGCCTTCCGCGTCGTAGCGGTCAACCGGTTGGGCTTGACCAGAGCAACTTTGTCGGTTGATTACTGCTGGCGCAATGCACAGCGCGGCTGAATGAACCTCTCCGTGGCGGCGGACTTTGACCGACATCTAGTTGTGGCTCGGAGGCCGATTTCGCTTCTGCAACTTTAACGCCTGATTTCCCCTGATGTTGTCGCCGTTTCGAGTTTCCCCTTCCCCGCAGCGCCTCCCCGCCACCGAGGGGTCTGCCAACGGGGCGCCGACTCAGGGCAGCTCGTCCACCACCGAGGCCCAGGGCCGGTCGCTCTGGCAGGAAACCTGGCGGCGGCTCCAGCGTAACCGGCTGGCGATGGGTAGCCTCTGGACGCTGGTCGGGATCATCGCCTTCTGCCTGGTCGTTCCCTTGCTGAGCCCCTTTGACGCGGTGGAAATCGCCAGCCATGGCGTCGCCGAGGCTCCCTCCTGGCGCCACTGGTTCGGCTCGGACGACCTGCAACGTGACCAACTGACCA
>DAIQNO010000201.1:0-5006 GCA_036788355.1 Opitutales bacterium
TAACCGCTTCCGCCCCCAGAGGTGATGTTGGAGGCCGACGATTGTGAATCGGGATCCACCGATGCGAGGGAGCCAGAGTCGAACCGATAATCCGCCACGGTTACGGGTGTTCCGCTGGGAGGGGCCAAGAGCGGTTTTCCAGCGACGAAGAGGGGCACCGAGTTGCCGTTGCCGCGGGTTGGCATATCCGCCCGGATGGCTTCGCGGGTTTCACTGCCGACCGTTTCCCGCACGAGGAGCGGGTATGCCGATTGATACACCCCGAAATTGATACTCACTCGGCTATTAGTAATGGCCATCACCGGTGTGGTTGAGGAAGCGTTGGAATTGGCGAAAAAGTGACCGCCAAAAATTTCCGTCCGGCTGCCATTGAGGGCGGTCAGGATATTGTATTGCCGCTCGGTCTTAAATCCGAGTATCCAGGCAGTCGAAGCGTTATTTTCGAGCTCCGTGATGCTGTGTTCCGTGTTGAGTTGTCGCCCGTAAAAGGTGTGACCACTGTTGAGGCGGATCACTGTCGAAATGACGTCCTCCATGAAGGTTTTTCCTGAGGCCCCGGCTGACGTATTGGTATAGGAGGAGCCGAAGACATCGCAATGAACGAAGGCGAGTGAGCCTGCACTGTTGTGAACCACTTCGCCAAAGATATTCAGATTCTGAAGGATGACGGTGTTGGTGGAATCGAAGCGGATCAACTGGCTCCCGGAAAAGGAACTGAGCTTCCGAATTGCCGATTCAAAGCCAATCAACATCCGGACGTTGTTCCTGATGATGATGGGGCCGCTTAGGTTATAGGTTCCGTTGGGAAAATAGACGACACTGGCCCCAGAATCAATGGCTGCCTGGATGCCGGTGGCGTCATTATCGGAGTTGTTGTTTCGTGTAGCCCCGAAAGCTTCGACATTGGCCCATTGACTAAAATTGTTATTGGTATAGGTCGGGGTTTCTTCAATCGGTAGCCGCAAAGAGGACCTTCCGGCTGATTCAAAGAGGAACTCAACGGGATGTGAGGTGAACTCGCTTAGGGTAGTGGTGCCAGAGCCGCCTGGCACGTCAGGCGAGCCTCCGCTGTTGTTATCGACTAGGGTGCCATACCCGCTGGAAGAGATATCTCGGAGAAAGAGTTTTCCGCTGTTAGAGATCGCGATATTTCCCGAGGTGCCTCCAGTGAAAGTCCCCTCGATGATGCTGACGTGGGCAATGCTGCTAGTCGCGGTAAGCACGGGGACAGAGTTCTGGCTGTCGAGGTTGCGAAAGGTGAACATGCTGCCGCCTGGTTGAATCCCGACGATTTTTTGATTTTTGAGCGTGATATTCTCGAAGGTGCTGGAAAACGTTGAATTGTTTCCCCGGATGCCAACATCGAAGCCGTCAATCGTGACATTTTTGATCAATAGCGGGCCGACACCATCGCCGTTTTTGCGTAGTTCCAGGCCAATGACGCCTCGCTTGAGCGAGTCGCCAGAGCGGATGACGACGTCTTTGACGGTGCCGCGATTGCTGGCGTTAAAGTCCACGGCGACGGCCCCGAGGTTGCCGGTTCCGGAATCGACGGTCAGGTTGCGGATTTGGTGGCGAAAGGCCTCATTTCCGGAGCCGTCCAGTGCTTCAGTGGCGTTATTGGGGTTTTCAGACCCGGTGATAATGATGGACTTGCGGTTGGCAGGGTCGCCAAACCCGGTGGCGTTGTTGCTCAGTTTGATGATCGTGCCGGCGGTGCTCTGGCCAATGAAAATCATGCCGGCGCGCCAGCCGGAGCTGAATCCGCTAGTGCCGACTCGGCTTTGGATGGTATCGGTGATGCGGTAGGTTCCGTTGGGAAAATAGAGCACTTTGGCGGTGGCGTAGCGTCCGTTGTTGCCAATTGCCCAGTTGATGGCCGCTTGAATGGCGGCGGTGTCGTCGGTGCTGCCATTGCCAGCCGCGTTGCTGGTGTGGATTCCGAGCGTGACGAGGTCGGTGCGGAGGTTGACGACCCCGGAATTGGGTGGCGGAAGGTATTCAGCGGCCAGGGCCGAAGAGAGAAGAGCCGAAGCACCGACGGCCACGGCGGCGAGGAAAGTCCCGAGACGGTGGCTTTTTCGAGCCGACGAAATAAGCAAAGACGCCCCGGCATGAGGTGTCGCGACGGAAGAGCACACGGGCGACCGAACGGTCGCCGACCAAAGATTGATCATACGGAAGATAGGGTTGAGATGAACGATCGGCCGCCGAAAAGGGGTAGCGGATGATCAAGGTTAGAATTACAACGATTTCCCGCGGGCTGCAACGAAAAAATCACCACGATTCAATTTTCTCGAATCGACTGCGGTTTTGCTGGGTGGGGGCCGTGATTTCTGCGGTTGTCAGCGGGCGATTGGTTGGGCCAAGGTCTTGGGTGATGAGACGACCGCCCGCTTGGCTTTCCTGGTTAGATGCTGAACGCACGGTAGAGGGGGCACCGTTGCAGGCGCGGCTCTTTCTGGGGGCGGCGTTGCCGGCGTTGGCGGAGTTGTGGCCGTTAGATGAGGGAGTCCGTGCGGCGGCGGGCACGGGGGCGTTTTCCCTGGGCTTTACCTGTCTTAGCGGGGGGCGTTGTGCCCTGGCCTTCGATGGTCGGCGGGCGTGGTGGTGGGAGGGCCAGGAGCGGGCGCGGCTGGAGTTGGTCTTTCTGGCGGCTGGGCAGGCCGTAGCGACGTTTCAGGAGCGGACGACGCTGCCTCCGCTGCCGGTGCGGGGTTGGCAACACCTGGGCGACGCGGCACGCTTTCAGCGGGCGACGAAGCGGCTGGCGGAGTTGTATGTGCGGTCGCTGAACAGCGAGCGTCGGACACGGTTCTCGCTGGGCGGACTTGCAGCTCGGTATCGGTCTGCGGGCGGCGGCGATCATGGCTCGGAGTGACGTCAAGACGGCCAGCACCCTGGCGCGGGGCCCGCTCGGGCTGGCCCTTTTTTCGATCGAGGGCGTTCCATCGCCGCGCTGGATCGACTACACGCTGCCGGTCGGCGGGGATTCCGTCGAGACGACCCGGGCGGTTGTTCCCCCTATCGGGCGACCCGAGGGGCCGGTCGGGGTTGGCTCAGCGCCCGGCCCGCGAGCTGGGGTCGGCCAGCCGCCGCGAGAGCCTGATGTGACCGTTCACTTTACCAGCCCGCAGGTGGCGGCGGCCTCGGTGATGGATCAGCTCGACGCGATGGCCGCCGTAAACAGCGGGCGCATCCACCTCAGCGGACTGGTGCCGCTGGCCGACCACCTCAACCACGTGATGGAGCGGGTTAGCCGCCTGCTGCGCTAAGGTTGGCGAGAAAAGTGCTGCGAAAGATCCCCCGGCGGCGACCGGCCCAGTTATTCCGTAGTTATGGCACCGATCTCACCCGCGACGACGACCCGCACGAGGCCCCGCGAGGTTTCCGGGGGTCAGCGGGCGTTGATCTGGCTGGCGGCCCGGCTATTGCGCCTATGGACGGCCACCTTGCGGATCGAGATCGACCCGGCGTCACGGAGCTTGATGGCAACTTTGCCCCCAGGCACGATTTTTCTGCTCTGGCATAACCGCCTGCTGCCGATCGGGGAGCTGCGGCGGCGTTTCCGGCGGCCAGCAGTCAAGGGTGTCGGGGCATCAGGGGACGCTTCTTTCGGCTGCTCGTCCGATGACGAGCGAAGCGGAACGCGGTTGCCGAAATTGGCCGGGTTGGTCAGTGCGAGTCGGGATGGGGGTTGGCTGGCGGCTTTTTTCCGGGAGATGGGGATCCATCCGGTGCGCGGATCGACCTCTCGCGGGGGCCGGGCAGCCCTGCGAGAACTCCGCAGGCTGCTGGCAGATGGGTGGGATGTCGGGATCACGCCGGATGGCCCGCGGGGGCCCTGTTACAACGTCCAACCTGGGGCGTGGGGCTTGGCGCGGTTGACTGGGGCTCCGGTCTGCCTGGTCGGGCTTCAGTTCCGAAGCGCCCGCCGCCTCGATTCCTGGGACGGCCTTTACCTGCCGGCCCCATTTTCCCGGGTGAGTCTGACGGCTCGCGCCTGGACGCCGCCCGGCTGTCCGCCGCCGCCTGGCTACGATGCGGCTGAACCGGAGCTGCCGATGGAACCGGAGCTGCCGATTCCCGACGCCGTAACCCCCAGAGCAACCGCTGAACCCCGTTCCAGGGATCAGGACGAGTCGGCGGCCTTGGCCAATCTACGATGCAGCCTCCTCGCCCTCAACCCCGACCAGATCAGCCACCCGAGGGCTGCTCGGTCGGGGAGGTAACCTCCCCTGTCCTGCCCCGCCCGGTGCCCTTCCCTCTCCAACACTACCCTGGCCTTCTCTAAACGGCCCCGCGCTTCACTCAATTCTTCTAAAAGGCCCTGCCCTTTCCTAAAATGCCCTGACTTTTTTCTTAAGTGCACTGAGCTTCCCGCTGAAGAAACCCCGGATTCGAGGATTCTGGTTGGCGGCACGACCACGGGGCGGATACTGTGGCGGCAGTGAGTAAGGATCGCACGGTGATTCAGCGGAGCCGACCGGGTGAGGTGCGGGAAGATTGCCGCGTGCTGGTGATTGGGGGAGGGATTTCGGGCTTGGTGACGGCCCATGCTTTGCTGCGCCAAGGGGTCGCGGTGACGGTGCTGGAGCGTGGGCCGGTGGGCGGTGGGGCAGTGTCGAGCCTGCGGGAGGGGCCGTTTCTGGCGGAGCGCGGGCCGCACACTTTGCAGGTGACGACGGTGGAGCAACTGCTGTTGCTCGGCGAGCTGGGGTTGCGCCCGCGGGTGCGCTTCCCCAATCCCGCTGCGAAGAAGCGTTTCTTGTGGGTTGGCGGCCAGCCCGTGGCCGCGCCGAGCGGGCCGGGGGGACTCCTCGGCTCGCCGCTGTTTAGCGTTGGCGGGAAGCTGCGACTCTTGGCCGAGCCCTTCGCCCGGAAGCGGAGAGGCTCCGCCCAGGCCGACGCGGCCCCGTCGTCGGGGAGTCGCGACGTTGTGGAGGAGTCGGTAGCCGACTTTGTGCGCCGGCGGCTGGGCCGGGAGGTGCTGGAGCACGCCGTCG
>DAIQNO010000202.1:0-1986 GCA_036788355.1 Opitutales bacterium
CGGGCAGATCAGCTCGTTCTCAGCCGGGGATTGGCGCGATCGCGGGCGCAGGCCCAGGCGTTGATCGCGTCCGGACAGGTGACGCTGGCGGATGGCAGCGTGGTCGATAAGGCGTCGCGGTTGCTGTCCGAAGGAGTGACGCTGCACGTGGTGCCTCCGCAGTTCGTCAGTCGCGCAGGGGCGAAACTCGCGGCGGCGCTCGACTATTTTCGGTTAGTGGTCGAAGGGGCGGACTGCTTGGACGTCGGGGCCTCCACGGGGGGGTTTACTGACTGTCTGCTGCAACGCGGAGCGGCATCGGTCACGGCGGTTGACGTGGGGCACGGTCAGCTCGACCCGGCATTGGCCCGACACCCTCGCCTGACGTCGCTGGAGGGCGTCAACGCCCGCGACCTCGCGGCGGTGGACTTGGAGCCAGCCAGCTTTGGGATCGTGGTGGTCGATGTTTCCTTTATTTCGCTGACGTTGGTGCTGGGGCCGACCTGGGCGCGAGTGGCCCCTGGCGGGCACCTGGTGGCCCTAATCAAGCCGCAATTTGAGGTTGGGCGTGAGCGGGCTTCGGTGGCCGAGGGGGTGATCCGTGACCCTGCAGCCCGCGCCAGTGCCCGCGAGCGCGTGCTGAGTGCTGCGACCCTGCTTCAGCCGTCCGCGAAACTCCTGGGCTGGATGGACAGCCCCCTGGCCGGGCCAGACGGCAATGTGGAGTTCCTCGCCGCCTGGCAAAAATAGCGTCACGGCGAGTCTCGGAGGACTCCCGTGCCAGCAACCGCTGAAGTTGGGGCCATCTCGGGCTCCAGGGGGGCCTGAAGACCCCGTGGTAAAGCCGTGGTCGCCACTGGACAGGCTACCGTGGGGCCGATCATTTTGGGCTCGCGGGACACCGGGGTCGTCGTTGACCTCATTAGAGATGATGTTTGCTCAGGATCGAGAGGAGTTTTCCGGGGAGCTGGACCACCCGGTAGGGGTGCTCGGTGGCCACCGGCTGCGGGTGGTGGTGAGTAAGCTGGGGGATGAGCGCGAGCCCGTTCCGGCGGCGATGGCCGTGCTGGAAACGATCCTGGAGCACCTCGAAGAGGTGGTCGCAGCAGCCGATGAGGCGGTGCGGCGGCTTCTCAGAGGAGGTGACGTGGCGCCAGGGGAGATGGACCGCCTGATCCTGGCCGATGTGATCGCCGAGCCCTACATCTGGATTGACGGTCGGGGTGAGTGCCACGACCTGGCCGCCGGGGAATGGACTCTGATCGTCCATCAGAAAAAACGCCGAGCCGCCGAAGTGATCCACCTGGAGTTTACCGGCGGCGAGCTGCGGGAATGTTGGGAGGCCAACGACCTGTGAGATGCTCCCCGAGCACTCGTCAGGCCGCCTTTCCGTGGAAGCTGCGGCCCCAGATCCTCGCCAAAATCGCCCAATGAAGGCCAAGTCTGACCGCCGGACGCCGTCTCTGGAGGCGGTGAACGGGATGGGGTCGGAGGCGGTCGGCCAAGGGTCGTCGGCTGCGGTCGAGCCGGAGACGGTGTCTGAGCCAGCCCTCCGGGGAGGATGGCTGCCGGTGCATGAGACCTTCTACAGCTTTCAGGGGGAAGGTTGTCACTCTGGGCGGGCGGCCTTTTTCATCCGGCTCTTTGGCTGCCCGGTCCACTGCCCGTGGTGTGATTCCGCCGGGACATGGCACCCGCTGCAAGTGCCGAAGAACCTGCCGAGGCGGGCGGTCACCGACCTCGTAGCCGAAGCCGTCGCCGCACGACCGGAGTTCGTCGTGATCACCGGGGGCGAGCCGACGATCCATGACCTGACCCCCCTGACCACGGCCCTGCGAGCCGCCGGGCTGAGGATTCACCTCGAAACCAGCGGCGCGTTTCAACTGCGGGGGGTGGTGGATTGGGTCACGTTGAGCCCGAAACGTTGGAAACCGCCGGTGCCGGAGATGGTGCGACTGGCCGACGAGTTTAAGGTCATCGTCGATGAGCCCGAGGAGCTGATACGCT
>DAIQNO010000202.1:1996-4996 GCA_036788355.1 Opitutales bacterium
TCCCGCCTATCCCTGGCGGCCCGCCGGTGTGGCTGCATCCAGAGTGGTCGCAAGCCAGAAACCCGGAAATCCTGCGGTTGATCTCGGAGACGGTGCGGGAGCGCCGCTCGCCCTTTCGCGCAGGCTGGCAACTGCACAAGAACTTTGGGGTGGACTAGGCCCGCGTCAGTTAAACTGACCTCGGCGATTCACCACCGTGGTCAACCGCGATGTTCCCCCTGGTCGAGAGCCTGGCGGATGGCTTGGGCGACTGGCAGCGCACCGGAGGCCACCGAGTTCTCCATTTCCTGAATCTGCCGGAGGCGGCTGGCGCAGAATTGCTCCCAGACGGCCTCGCGGAGGAGGCTGCGGAACCAGGCTCGGTTCTGCTCGCGGCGGCGAGCTTCCCAGGCACCCGTTGCCTGCAAGGTCGCCTGGAAGTGCTGCACCAGCTCCCACAGGGCGTCGATGCCGTCGCCGGTCACCGCCGAGCAGGTCAGCGCGGTGGGGCTCCAGCCGGGCGTGTAAGGCTGCAGGTAGCTCAAGACACGGCGAAACTCCCCGGCAGCCCGCTCCGCGCGACGGAGGTTGTCGCCATCGGCCTTGGTCACTGCAATCGCGTCGGTGATCTCAATAACCCCCTTCTTGATGCCCTGGAGGTCGTCACCGCCGCCAGCGATCTGCAGCAACAGGAAAAAATCGGTCAGGTCGCGGACGGCCGTTTCGCTCTGGCCAACCCCAACGGTCTCGACAATCACCACATCGTAGCCCGCCGCTTCGCACAGCAGGAGCGCCTCGCGGGTTTTGGAGGCTACTCCCCCCAGGGTGCTGCCGGCTGGCGAAGGACGGATAAAGGCCCCTGGATGCCGCGCCAGGGTCTCCATCCGGGTTTTATCACCCAGAATACTGCCGCCGGAACGGGGGCTGGTGGGATCAACCGCCAAGACCGCTACGCGTTGCCCCGACTCGCAAAGCCGCATCCCAAGAGCCTCGATCAGGGTGCTCTTTCCGGCTCCAGGAGATCCCGTGAGGCCCAGCCGGATGCTGCGCCCCGTCGCGTGCAGGACGCCTTGCAGCACGGCCTGCGCTGCGACGAAGTGACGCTCAGCGCGGCTCTCGACCAGCGTAATCGCCCGCGCCAGGGTGACCCGATCACCGGCGAGAATACCGGTAACCAGCGTCGCTACGGGGGGATCGATCCGCCGGATGGGTCGGTGCGGCGCGATGCTGGGCTGCCGACCCATGGACGTGAAAATCATCGGAACCGGAGCACTATCGTCGTGATTGAAACTCTGTAAAAGCTGACCATCACGACGCCTTTCAAGGAAAGGTTGGCGAGACTGAACTGTGTCCCACCGTCCTTGGGCTAGTGGAACTGCTTCGCTCTACTTCGAAAAGATCGTCTTTCCGACGCTCAGCAGATTGTCACAGGCTTCGGCAATGCGGGCAGCCATCGACGTCTCGGCCAGCTTGAGGTAGGCGCGGGGATCGTAGGCCTTCTTGTCGCCAACTTCGCCGTCAATTTTCAAAACCCCATCGAAATTGCGGAACATGTGCTCAGCAATCGGGCGGGTAAAGGCGTATTGCGTGTCGGTATCGACGTTCATTTTTACGACGCCGTAAGCCAGCGTCTCGCGGATTTCGCTCAGGAGTGATCCCGAGCCGCCGTGGAATACGAGGTCGAACTCCGCCTCGGGGCCGTATTTTTCGATCACGGCTTTCTGGCCCAGCTTCAGAATCTCCGGGCGCAGTTTAACGGCACCGGGCTTGTAGTGACCGTGGACATTGCCAAAAGTGGCCGCGAAGGTGAAGCGCCCGATGCCGTGCAAGGCCTCATGCACCGCCAACATGTCCTCCGGAGTGGTGTAAAGTTTATCGTGGGGGGTGTCATCACTGCCCGAAGCACCATCCTCTTCGCCACCGACGACCCCGGCTTCAACCTCCAGAATAATCTCCTGCGCGGCGCAGAGGGCCAGATACTCCTTGGAGATGGCCATATTCTCCTCCAGCGGCAGCCCCGAGGCATCCAGCATGTGATTCACGAAAAGGTTGTTCTCCCCCTTGGCCCGACGTGCCGCCGTGGCCTCGATCAGCGGCTTCAGGAAGCTGCCAGCCTTTTCTGGTTGGCAGTGGTCGGTGTTAAGCGCGATGAGAACGTTGTATTGCTCAGCCAGGCGATGGGTCAGCTCAGCCAGGGCGATGACGCCATAGGCGGCGTTCTTGTGGTTCAGACCGGAGGCAAACTGGCCCGCACCGGTCGAAAACTGGATGATCCCGTCGGACTTCGAGTCAGCAAAGCCCTTCAAAGCGGCGTTAATCGAAACCAAGTTCGAACAGTTAATGGCCGGATAGGCGTAATTCCCCGCTTGCGCGGCTTCCAGCATCTCAGCGAATTGTTTTGGCGTGGCGATCGGCATAATCTTTTGAGTTGGACGTTAAGGTCGGGGTCGGTGGGCTGTGGAGGCGTGATCTCCGTCAAAATAGGTGTTTTATGGGTGAAAGTGCGGGCACTGTTTTTTTGATAATGGCCGAGGCACTCAACTGTCAAGCCTTTCCCGAAAAAGTCTGAAGTTTTCCCTGATGGCAGCCACCGGTATCCATGGCCGGCCTCGATAAACATCACTGAGCAAATCAAGAAACTGGCCATTAGGCAACCTTTTTCTCGGAAACTTTCATATTAGCCGCGACCCCGTTGCCGCCGAGTCACCTCCCGGATCACCGAAAACGTGCGCGACCCCGTTGGTGGCCCAAGAGCATCGGACGGGTCGGCCCTTCGCAATGTCAATGCGGCTAGAGCAAAGCCGGCTAAGTCCGCCGCTGCATCCCAAGCCCCGACGGGGCGACAGGTGAAAGCCAACATGGAGTTGGCTGCGGCGTATCAACGGCTCAGGCTTTCAAGCCCCAACGGGGCGAAAGGAGATAGCCCGGGGTGGAGCGACGCAGGAGCACAACCCTGGGAAAACGGGTGGTGATACCACCAAAGTCCTGAAAGGACGACACCCCGAGGGCCCCATCATCCCG